>NZ_JAYESI010000100.1:0-946 GCF_041903675.1 Corallococcus sp. RDP092CA
CTCAAGCAGGAGGAGGGCCCACGACTCTCGCGGGAGCAGCGTCAGCGCGTGCTCGCGGCCCTGGCCACGACGATGGAACTCCACCTGCCGCCCTTCGTGGAGGACGCCATCCGGCACGCCATGACGTTTCGGGCGAAGGAGGTGGCGAGCGCCACCTTCGGCCTGTCCCAACTGCTGCGCACCGTCTTCCACCGGCTGCTGTGCCGCGAGCCGGCCTCGCGCTTCGCGACAGCAGCGGCGCTGGAGGTGGCCTTGCGTGCGCAGCTCGCGCAGAGAGGCGGGTACGGCGCCGCCGAAGCGGTGAAGGAGGTGGAGGCCGCGCTGTTTGAAGGCGGTGAGGCGCTGGAGGAGTTGGACTTGATGGAGGACGAGGGCGGCATCGTCCCGGCCTTCCCGCCGCTGAGCCAGGACGACATCCGCACGGAGCCCCGGCCCCTGCGCAGCGCGGACGAGACGACGACGGAGCCGCAACCAGGCGCCCTGCGCCTGACGCGGCATTAGCACCCGCTGGCCCGAGGCGGCCGGCACCCATTCCCTTCAACCCCAATCCATGACGCACGGCCGGCCCCAAGCCGAGCTGAACGTCAGACGTGTGTCCTTTGCTCCTCTCGCTGGGGGCATTGCTGGGAGGCGTGTATGCGAATGACGAGACGTTGGGCGGTATGGCTGTGGTTGCTGTGGCCCGTCGCCGCATGGGCGGAGGACGTCCCGGAGGTGCCGCCCGTGGAGGAAGTGTCCCGGACGTCGTCCCAGGAGCGGCCCTGGAACTACCTCACGCGCGTGGAAGCGGGGCCGTGGGCGCTGTGGCCCCAGCGCGGAGGCGAAGCCGAGGGCTTCATGCAGGTGGAGCCGATGCTGGTGCTGGACGGCGGAGAGAAGTTCGGCGCGAACCTCGGAGGCCCGGTGCGCTTTCGCCTCCGGGGCGGCGAAGGCGCGGGGCGGGTGC
>NZ_JAYESI010000101.1:0-925 GCF_041903675.1 Corallococcus sp. RDP092CA
TCAACCTCGCCGGTGAAGCCCTGCCGGAGACACTCGCCAAGCAGGTCTACGCCGTGCCCACGGTGCGGAAGCTCTACAACCTCTACGGGCCTTCCGAGGACACCACCTACTCCACCGCTTCTCTCGTCGGCCGCGACGAGGTGCCTCTCATCGGCCGGCCTCTCCCCGCGACACGCGCCTACGTCCTGGACGCTTCGTTGCAGCCGGTGCCCGTCGGCGTCGCTGGAGAGCTGTACCTCGCCGGCGAAGGCCAGGCGCGTGGCTACCTCCTGCGCCCGGAGCTCACCGCCGAGCGCTTCGTCCCGGAGCCCTTCGGGCCTCTCGGCGGTCGCATGTACCGCACGGGCGACCGCGTCCGCTACCGCGTAGACGGGCGCCTGGAGTACCTCGGCCGCATCGACTTCCAGGTGAAGGTCCGCGGCTTCCGCATCGAGCTGGGTGAAATCGAAGCGGCGCTCCGTCGCGCTCCGGCCCTCAAGGACGCCGTCGTCGTCGCCAAGGGTGACGCCGCTGACAAGCGCCTCGTCGCCTACGTCACTCCCAAGGCCGATGCCTCGCTGGAAGTGGAAGCCCTCAAGGCGCACCTGCGCCAGGGCCTCCCCGAGTACATGGTGCCCGCCACCTTCGTGGTGCTGGATGCCCTGCCTCTCAACGCCAACGGCAAGGTGGACCGCAAGGCCCTGCCCGAGCCGGAGGCACCTCGGTCCGGCAACACCTACGAAGCGCCTCGCACGGAAGTCGAAGCGAAGCTGGCCTCCATCTGGGCGGAGGTCCTCCGCCTGCCCCAGGTGGGCGTGCGGGACTCCTTCTTCGAATTGGGCGGCCACTCCCTGCTGGCCACCCAGGTGGTGTCGCGCGTCCGCGCGGAGTTCAACGTGGAACTCCCTCTGCGCGCCCTCTTCGAGTCCCCCACCGTGGAGGCCCT
>NZ_JAYESI010000102.1:0-907 GCF_041903675.1 Corallococcus sp. RDP092CA
GCATGACGGTGGGCGTGGAGGCCTTCAGCTGGGGCCGCCTGGACGCGGACTGGCGCCTCGGCGTGCAGTTGCTTCGCCGGAACGTGGAGCTGGCCCTGAAGGGGCTGGCGGTGGGCGTGGGCCAGCCTGGAGCGCGCTACCTCGTTTCCGGTGAGGCCCGGTGGCGCTTCCTCGGAGGGAAGCTGTACGCGACGGGCCAGGGGGGCACGCTCCTCTTCCCCACGGCGGAGGGGACGCTGCGGCCGGGGGCCTTCGCTTCGGTGGGACTGGGGGTGGACAATGCGCGCTGACACGTGGCTGCTGCTGAGCGTGGCCCTCCTCTCCACCGGGTGCGTGGGAGGGGTGGGGCCCGCGAGTCGGAGCACCTTCCAGCAGCGCTCTGGGGCCATGCCCTCGTACTCAAGCCCTGCGGACGGAAGGGGCTCCGCGCGCGCAGCGCTGTCCGTCGAGGAAGACGACGACGAGGACGAGCGCACCCACCGCCGCCGCCCCACGCGCGTGTCGGCAGGGACGGCCCTCATCACCACCAGCCACGGCGAGCAGACGCGACTGGCCGTGCAGACGGGCCTGCTGGAGGTGGACGCCTTCGAGAAGCTCCTGGTGCTCGCGGGCCTGGACGACCTGGACGAGTTGCCCCTCCGGCACAACCCCTTCACCCCGGAGGATGCGGTGGAGGTGCTGGGCCGGCTCATGCAGAAGCCGGTGACGCTGGGCTCTTTCCCGCCGCGCATGGCGGCGGGCTTCCTGCTGCGCGAGGTGCTGGAGGGAGGCGAAGTCTCGCGCGAGGAGCTGCTGCGCCGGGTGAAGCGCTTCAGCCGCGAGCAGGTGGCCGTCCTCCGGCCAGACGGCTACCTCGCGTGGGCCCTCGATGGGCGCACCCAGCAGAAGGTGGCGCCCGTCGAGTGGA
>NZ_JAYESI010000103.1:0-891 GCF_041903675.1 Corallococcus sp. RDP092CA
ACGGCGCGCTGCCGATGATGAAAGGCCATCAATTTGAGCCTCTCATGAGGCGTTTCGGCGAACTCGTCCTTGAGCAGATGTTCTTCCGCGAGGTCTACGCCGTCCTATAAACAAGGGGATGCATCAGGTGCAGGTCACCATCGACAGGAGCCAGCCAGGTGATCCTGGCGATGAAGGGGTGTTCAGGGATGGCTCCGTGACAGGGGTTGTCTTCAAGGGCAATCGCACCATCCCCAAAGGGACGGTGTTCTCCGGCCGGTTGTGGACGGGAGATGGGACGTTCCTGCTGGCCCGTTACACCGAAGCGCACCTCCCGGACGGACGCACGCTTCCGGTTTGCTTCGCTATTGGCCTGGACGGCCCACATGAGGCATGGGAGGACTCCAAGCCGGGGGCAGTTCGCTACTCTCGCGTCGAAGTGGCTTATGCCGTGGATCGCTGGCCCTAAGCCCTGGAGTGTCAAGACTCGTTACGCCTCGGAGCGTGTCTGGACTGATTCCGTGAATAGCAGGGAAGTTTGAAGTAAGTGACCTGTGGCGTCGTTCCCGGAGGAAGGCAGCCGGAGGTAGCTTTCCGTCTGCCTTTGCGCGGCTCCCCCGCGCGGGCATTCAGGAGCCCCTTCCATGTCCAGTGGTGCTGACTCCCGGTTCGCCGGGGGTGCTGTCCTCTTTTGCGACGGTGATACCGCCTACGAGTTCTTCCAGGACCTGGGCACCGGCCGCAACGGCGAGCGTGTCCTCTTCGCGCGGCCTCGGACGCCCAAAGGCTACCGGGGCAAGGTCCTGGTGAAGTGCGTCCCCCTGCCGGAGGGGCCCGCGACGGAGCGCTTCCTCCGGGCTCGCGCGCGGCTGGAGGAGGAGGTGCGGCTGGCGCAGTTCCTCCAGCACCCCA
>NZ_JAYESI010000104.1:0-884 GCF_041903675.1 Corallococcus sp. RDP092CA
CAACTCCTCGAAGGTGCGGTTCACCTCCGGCTCGTACCGGTCCGCCCTCGTCACCGCCGACTTCAACTGGTCCGGCACGATGAGCGCTGGCGCCCCACCGAAGGCCTCCAGCGCGCGCACGGTGCTGCCGACGAAGTCCGTCAGCTTCTGGCTCCACGTGGCCTCCGCGTACACGTAGCTGGAGGCCCCCAGCGTCGCCACGTACAACTCCACCTCCCGCACCTCGCCGGTGCCACCGTCCACCACCGTCGGCTTCTTCCCGGAGTAGTCGACGAACACCTTCTCACCGGCCTTGTGCGCCTGCTTCATCGTCAGCCGGTGGCGTGCCAACCACTCCCGGTACACCTCGCAGAACTGCGTGTACCGGTAGCCTTCCGGGTGCCGCTCCAGGTACTCCAGATGCAAGAGCTCCAGCGTCACCCCGGGCCGCTTGCGCTCCTGGTGTATCCACACCGGGTCCGGCAGCGGCCGCTCCGTGCCCGGCGCGCACTTCGGGCCGTACAGCTGGCGCTCCAACTCCTCCTCCTCCAGCGCCTCCACCGCCTCCCACGTCAACCCCAGGTGCGCCGCACGGCTCATCACCTTGCCCACCACTCCAGGGCTGACGCCCACGCTTCGCGCCACCTCCCGGTGGCTTCGCTTCAGGCCCCACTTCTGACGGATGATTTCTCGAATGCTGTGCATCGGCAGTCTCTCGGTGGCCATGGCCGCTCTCCCTCCGGCGGCCTTCTTGCCAGGACTGCCCAGCGCTCATTCGGCTCCGAACTCCCTGTTCACACGGCCGAACTCCGTGCCCACGTGGCCGAACCTCCTGTCCACGATGGGCCGAACTCGGTGATCACGATGCTCCGATCTGAGTGTTCACGATGGGCCGACGCGCGCAG
>NZ_JAYESI010000105.1:0-855 GCF_041903675.1 Corallococcus sp. RDP092CA
CGGATGTTAGGAGGGCATGAGCCGAGGAGAGCTGACAGACGCGCAATGGGAGCGGTTGGCCGGACTGCTGCCGCCCCAGAAACCGGCCCGGGGCCGTCCCAATAAGGACCACCGCGAAGTGCTCAACGGCATCCTCTGGGTTTTGCGCACCGGAGCGCCGTGGCGCGACGTGCCCCGGGAGCAGTTTGGCAGTTGGAAGACGCTCAGCAGCCGCTTCTACCGATGGCAGGAAGCGGGAGTCTGGGCTCGAGTGCTGCGACAGCTGCAGGCCGAGGCGCACGAGGATGGTCAGCTGGACTGGGCGCTGCACTTCATGGATGCGAGTGTCATCCGTGCCCACCAGCACGCGGCCGGCGCCCGGGGCACACCGGCTAAAGGGGGGAGGCCGAAGCGCTTGGCCGCAGCCAGGGGGGCTTCTCCACCAAGCTGCATGTCCGGGCGGAGGGCCAGGGCCGGCCGCTCGTCTTCGAGCTGACGGCAGGCCAGCGCCATGAGACGCAAGCCTTCGAGGCGTTGATGGCCGGCGGCAGCGTGCCCCGGGCGCACTCCCCGGGCGCGCCGCGACGCTTGCCCGATGCTCTGGCGGCAGACAAGGGCTACAGCTACAACAGCCTGCGCGCCTGGTGCCGCGAGCACGGGGTGGAGGCCATCATCCCCACCCGCTCGGACCAGCCCCGCCAGCGCACCTTCCCACGCGCCGCCTACCGCAAGCGCTGCCGCGTGGAGTGCCTCTTCAGTCGCTTGAAGCAGAACCGGCGGGTGGCGACGCGCTACGAGAAGCGCGCCGCCAACTACCTGGCGATGGTCCACATCGCCTCCATCCGCCTCTGGCTCTAATTTGCGGACACGACCTAG
>NZ_JAYESI010000106.1:0-771 GCF_041903675.1 Corallococcus sp. RDP092CA
TCAGCGCGTAGGAAATGGCCTGGCCCAGCGGACTCTTGGGGAGTTGGCGCGGTGCCTGCGTTTCGAGCCAGACGCGCAGTCGCGCGAGGACGGGGGCGCTGTGCTGCTGGCGCAGCTCGCGGTGGGCCGCGGTGCGCACCACCTCCGCGCCTCGTGCCTGGGATTCCACGCGGTAGAGCTCGAGGATGAAGTCCAGCGCCTCACGCGCCTCGGGGGCAGTGGCCAGCGCGTCGAAGAAGCGTCTGCGCACGTGGGCCCAGCACCCGACGCGCACTCGCCCCGTGGGCAGCGTCACCGCGTTGTAACCGGTGTACGCGTCCACCACGAGGGCCCCCGTGGTGCCGCCCAGGACTTCCATCGGCGTCTTGCTGGCCCGGCCCATGCTGAAGCGGTAGCCGATGAGCCACTGCCCCGCCTCATTCTGGGTGAGGAAAGTCCAGAGGTAGCCCAGCTTCGTCTTCTTCACGTCCAGCACGCGCAGCGGCGTCTCGTCGGCCCACACCACGTCCGCGGACGCAATGCATTGCAAGAGGTGCTGGGAGAGAGGCAGCAGCACCGAGGCGGCCTGGTGGAAGAGGTCGGGTGTGGATCTGATCCTGAGCATCGCCTGAGCGAAAGCGCGGGTTGGCGGGAGCAGGCCAAGACGTGGGAGAAATCCCGGCCATGGTGAAGGTGACGCTGGAAGTGCCCGAGGAGGTCGCCGCGCTGCTCAAGGCCATGGAGGCGAAGCTGCAGGCGGAGGCGAAGGCAGCTCGAGAGTTCGAGCCGGTA
>NZ_JAYESI010000107.1:0-749 GCF_041903675.1 Corallococcus sp. RDP092CA
GCGCTGCGGCGAGCGCCGCCGTGGCCTTGCAACTCGGCTGCCCCAGCAGCGCCCAGGTGCGTCCCGAATCAGGGGCGTGCCCCGAGGAAGCACGCAACGCCATGTTCAATGCGCCCAATGAGGGAGGCCTCCTGCTGACAACGCGGTCGTCGGTGGACCTCACCATCGACAAGAGCCAGCCGGGCTATCCGGGGGATGAAGGGGTGTTCCGGGATGGACCTGTGACTGGGGTTGTCTTCAAGGGCACCCGAGGAATTCCCACAGGCACCGTGCTCTATGGGCGGTTGTGGACGGGGGACGGCACGTTCCTGCTGGCGCGCTACACTGAGGCGCGCTTCCCGAATGGACGCACTCTTCCCGTATGCCTAGCGATTGGGCAGGACGGCCCCCAGGAAGCATGGGAGGGATCCAAGCCGGGGGCGGTCATCTACTCTCGCGTACAAGTGGCTTACGTCGTGGACCGCTGGCCCTGATGCCGTTCTCGACCGCGCTGGAACGGTGGCCCAGGCCAACTGGGCGTCCGTCACATGCCAAGAGTTCCAGGGGCTTATGAAGCCCGATGTAAAGGCAATTTGCATTTCGAGAATAGCAACGGACTCGGAGTGAAGGGAGGCGCGCGAGGGTGGCTACCCGTGGCGTCATTCACGCCAGGAGGCGCAAAAGGTAGCTTTCCGTCTGCCTTTGCGCGGCTCCCTCGCGCAGGCATTCAGGAGCCCCTTCATGTCCCGTGGTGTTGACCTCCGGCTCGC
>NZ_JAYESI010000108.1:0-702 GCF_041903675.1 Corallococcus sp. RDP092CA
TCAGGGCCAGCTCCACGGTCCGGCGAAGCAACTGCACGCCGAGGCGCCAGTCCGCGTCCAGGCGGCCCCAGCTGAAGGCCTCCACGCCCACCGTCATGCGAAGGTGACGGTGCAGCACCTCGTCCAGGAGTTCCGCGTCCCAGGCCACCGAGGCCTCCGTCTGCACGGAGTACCCGTCCGGGAAGGGCGCCTCCGCCAGCGGCAGCCCGGAGGTGCCCGCCGCCTGGAAGCGCGCCAACTCGTAGTCCGCGCCGAAGAAGCCCTGACGGAAGCCACCGTGTTGCCGGCGCACCTCCAGCCGCGCCAGCAAGTCCAATTGCGGCGTCACCACGTCCAGGCCGATGCCCGCCACCGCGCCCCAGGCCCCACCTTCCCCCGGGCGCCCGCCCCACCCGGCGACGACGTGCACCTCGCGGCCCTTGCGCAGCCACAGCACCGCCGTGCCGTCCAGGTGCGCCAGCAGCGGCCGGCGCGACGTCTCGGACACCCGCGCGAAGTCGTGGGCGACGGACAGCGACAGCGTGTAGTGCTTGCGCTTGCGCGGCTTGCCGAAGAGGACGTGCTGCACGTCCACCTCCACCTCCGCCGCCATGAGGCGCGCGGCCAGCACGTCCGAGGCGAAGCCCTCCACGTACAGCGGGCCCGCCATGGCCGTGAGGAGGGCGCCCGCTGGGTGGTAGTCCGGATTCGTCAGGTTGGAGT
>NZ_JAYESI010000109.1:0-664 GCF_041903675.1 Corallococcus sp. RDP092CA
GCACTTGGGGTTGCTGCTGTTACCGGAACGAAGGAGCGAGAGGCGCTTCCCACGAGTCGTCAAAATCAAGATGAGCAACTACGACAAGAAGTGGGTGAAGCGCCCCCGCCCTAACTGACCGGCATTGGGCCTAGCTGTGCTGCGGCCCTCCATGTCCGACTTCCGCGAGGCTCTTGAATCGATTTCGGAGTCCCCATGCTCCGAGCATCCTGGCTTCTCCGCCGCCCTGGCCTGTACGCGTTGCGGTACCTTCACCTGTGCCTTCTGTGCTTCGTCCGGGGCGGGCCTGTGTCTTCGGTGCCTCCATGCGGCTCCGGAGCTGGCGACGCGCAGGGCCCGGCTCGCAGCCAGCCTTATCGATGGCGCAGCACTCGTGCTCCCGTCCCTGTTTCTGAGCGTGCTTCGGTGCCTGGCCATTCCGGACGAGGCGGCGATGAAGGCTCCAGTCGTCTACGGCCCGGCGCTCCTCGCGTTGCTCGTGCAGGCGAGCCTGATTCGAGGCACGGGGGCGAGCGTCGGCAAGCGGCTCTTGGGAATTCGTAACTGTTCGCCGTGCCCCGTCCCGGCGCCGTGCTGACCCGCCCGGGACGGCCGGCAGGAGCGACCGTCAGTCCTGGCTCTTCGGAAGTGTGACCGTGCCTGGGTTCTCAATGGCGGCGAGCGC
>NZ_JAYESI010000010.1:0-226841 GCF_041903675.1 Corallococcus sp. RDP092CA
GGACATGGGGGATGACCCTTTACGGCACGGGGCGGCTTGACGGAATGTCCGGGTCACAGCGGTGTTGAGCCGGACGCCCGGGAACCCTAGGCTGCCCGCCGCCCAGGCCGACAGAGGGGACATGAACACCGACATCCGTGCGCTCACCGAACGCGTGCAGCAGGAAAGCAGCTTCGTCGAGCTCCTCAACCAGGAGACCGGCAAGGTCATCGTCGGGCAGCGGTACATGCTCGAACGCATCCTCATCGGCCTCTTGTGCAACGGCCACGTCCTCCTGGAGGGCGTGCCCGGACTCGCCAAGACGCTCACCGTGCGCACCGTGGCGGACTCGCTCAGCGCCACCTTCATGCGCGTGCAGTTCACGCCCGACCTGCTGCCGGCGGACCTCGTCGGCACCATGATCTACAACCAGCAGACGGCCGCCTTCACCGTCCGCAAGGGCCCCATCTTCGCGAACATCGTCCTCGCGGACGAAATCAACCGCGCCCCCGCCAAGGTCCAGTCCGCCCTCCTGGAGGCCATGGCCGAGCGCCAGGTCACCATCGGGGACCAGACCTTCGGCCTGCCGTCCCCCTTCCTCGTGCTGGCCACCCAGAACCCCATCGAGCAGGAGGGCACCTACCCCCTCCCCGAGGCCCAGGTGGACCGCTTCATGCTCAAGGTGAAGGTGGGCTACCCGACCCGTGATGAGGAGAAGGTCATCATGGACCGCATGGCCGGGGGCTCGTCGCCCAAGGCCCAGCGGGTCATCGCGCTGGAGCACCTGGTGCGCGCGCGCTCGCTCGTCCACGACATCTACATGGACGAGAAGGTGAAGGACTACATCCTCAACGTGGTGTTCGCCACGCGCGAGCCCGCGCGCTACGGCCTCAAGGACCTGGCGGACTACATCCAGTTCGGCGCCTCGCCGCGCGCCACCATCGCGCTGGCGCAGGCGGCCCGCGCGCACGCGTTCCTGCGCCACCGCGGCTTCGTCACCCCGGAGGACGTGAAGGCCATCGCCTTCGACGTGCTGCGCCACCGCATCGCGATGACCTACGAGGCGGAGGCCGAGGAGCTCACCCAGGAGAAGATCATCCAGCGCGTCTTCGACCGCGTGGAAGTCCCCTGAAAGGCCTCCGGTAAGAGCGCGCCCGTGCTGCCCAAGGACCTCATCCGCCGCATCCGCAAGCTGGAGATTCGCACCCGCAAGGTGGTCTCCGACATGCTGGCCGGCCAGTACCACTCGGTGTTCAAGGGCCGCGGCATGGCCTTCTCCGAGGTGCGCCAGTACCAGCCCGGCGACGAGATCCGCTTCATCGACTGGAACGTCACCGCGCGCATGAACGAGGCCTTCATCAAGGTCTTCACCGAGGAGCGCGAGCTCACGGTGATGCTGCTGGTGGACGTGTCCGCCTCCAACGAGTTCGGCTCCAGGGACCGCACCAAGGCGGAGGTGGCCGCGGAGGTGGCCGCGCAGATCGCGTTCAGCGCCATCGCGAACAACGACCGCGTGGGGCTCATCCTCTTCTCGGACCGGGTGGAGAAGGTCGTCCCGCCGCGCAAGGGCCGCATGCACGTGCTCAGGCTGGTGAGCGACATCCTCACCTTCAAGCCGAAGGGCCACGGCACGGACCTGTCCGCCGGCCTCACGTACCTGACGCAGGTGTCCAAGCGGAAGGCCGTGACGTTCCTCGTGTCGGACTTCATGGCGACGGGCTACGAGAAGCCCCTGCGCCTGGTGGGCCGCCGCCACGACCTGGTGCCGGTGGTCATCGAGGATCCGCTGGAGCACCGCTTCCCCAGCCACGGCCTGGTGGAGATGGAGGACCCGGAGACGGGCGAGCGCTTCGTGGTGGACACCAGCTCCACCGCCGTGCGCGGCAGGTTCATGCGCGCCATGCAGGCCCAGCGCGACGAGCGCCGCAAGCTGTTCAAGAAGCTGGAGCTGGACCACGTGGAGCTGCGCGCGGGCGACGACCACGGCAAGGCGCTGGTGAACTTCTTCCGCGCGCGGGCCCGGAGGATGGCGGCATGAGACACGCGCGCGTCCTCGCGGCCCTCCTGTTCGTCAGCGCGCCGTCCGCGTGGGCCCAGGCGCCCGCCGCGCCCAGGGCCCCCGTGGCCCTGGAGCTGGTGGCGCCCACGGGCGCGTCCGCGCGGGTGGAGCCGGAAGAGGTGCGCATCGGCGAGCCGTTCACCTACCAGGTGACGCTCACGCACCCGAAGGACCAGCGCTACGAGCTGGTGGCGCCCACCGGCGAGGGCCCGGTGGAGCTGCTCCAGCAGACGCGCCAGCGCCAGGACAGCGCCAGCGACGCGACCACGACGTTCGGCCTGCGCTTCTCCGCCTTCGAGCTGGGCGCCGTGCCGCTGCCGGACCTCACCTTCGACGTGGCGACGCCGGAGGGGCCGCGCCGGTTCGTGCTCAAGGGCAAGACGGTGGACGTGGTCTCCACGCTGCCGCCGGACGCGCAGGGGCAGGGCGCGGAGCTGTTCGACTACCAGCCCCCGCAGGAGGTGCCCATCCGGTCCTGGACGCTGCTCTACGCCCTCGCGGTGGCGCTGGCGGTGGGCGTGGCCGCCTGGGCGCTGGTGCGCTGGTGGCAGCGCCGGCCGAAGCGCGAGAAGGTCGTCCCGGTGCTGCCGCTGGACGTGCGCGTGCGCCAGTCCCTGGACGCGCTCAAGCGCGAGGACCTGCCCGCCCGCGGCCACGTGAAGGAGTTCTACTTCCGCCTCTCCGAAATCGTGCGCGGCTACCTGGGCGAGCGCTACGGCTTCGAGGCCCTGGAGTGCACCTCGTCCGAGCTGATGACGTCCCTGCGCAGGTTGCACACGCCGGGGCTCCCGGAGGACGCGCTGATGCGCTTCGTCTCCGAGTCGGACATGGTGAAGTACGCCCGCGCCGACGCCTCCCCCGACTCCTGCAAGCAGGCGCTGGCCTTCGGCTACGACCTGCTCGCGAAGACGTTCGTCCCTCCCGCTCCCCCCAAGCCCGATGCTGCCCCCGGACCTCGCGTTCAATAACCCGGAGGCGCTCTGGGCCCTGCTGTTGGCGCCGCTGCTGCTGGCGCTCGCGTTCTGGGAACGCAAGCGCCGCGCCACGCTCCGCTTCTCCGCCGCGCATGTCTTCGCGAAGGGCGGCCGGGGCTTCCGCGCGTACCTCTTGCCGCTGCTCCCGCTCCTGCGCGTGGTGGCGGTGGTGGCGGCGGTGGTGGCCATCGCCCGGCCGCAGTCGCGCGACTCGCGCGTGAGGGACCTGTCGGTGGAGGGCATCGACATCGTGGTGGCGCTGGACCTGTCCACGTCCATGGAGGCCGGTGACTTCCGGCCGCAGAACCGCCTCAACGTGGCGAAGGAGGTGCTGACCGACTTCATCTCCAGCCGCGTGAACGACCGCCTGGGCCTGGTGGTGTTCTCCGGCGCCGCGTACACGCAGGCCCCGCTGACGCTGGACTACGGCGTGTTGAAGGAGGTGCTCAAGCAGCTGCGCACCCGCGTGCTGGAGGACGGCACGGCCATTGGGGACGCCATCGCCACGTCGCTCAACCGCCTGCGCGACTCCGACGCGAAGAGCCGCGTGGTGGTGCTGATCACCGACGGCGACAACAACGCCGGCAAGATCTCCCCGCTGGACGCGGCGAACATGGCCGCGTCGCTCCACATCCCCATCTACACCATCCTCGTGGGCAAGGGCGGCAAGGTGCCCTTCCCGCAGGGCACGGACCTGTTCGGCAACACCGTGTGGCGCGAGACGGAGATCCCCATCAACCCGGAGCTGATGCAGGACATCGCGGACCGCACCGGCGGCGAGTACTACCGCGCCACCGACCCGGAGGGCCTCAAGCAGGGCCTGCAGAAGGTGCTGGACTCGCTGGAGCGCTCGAAGCTGATGGAGGGCGGCGCCAGCGCCACGTACAAGGAGAACTTCCACCCGTTCCTGCTGGTGGCGTTCGGGCTCGCCGCGCTGGAGCTGCTC
Source organism: Corallococcus sp. RDP092CA (assembly GCF_041903675.1). Classification (NCBI taxonomy): domain Bacteria; kingdom Pseudomonadati; phylum Myxococcota; class Myxococcia; order Myxococcales; family Myxococcaceae; genus Corallococcus; species Corallococcus sp. RDP092CA. The sequence continues at coordinate 3,959 of NZ_JAYESI010000010.1, forward strand.
CTGCGCGCCACCTTCCTGCGGGTGTTCCCATGATGCCCACGCTGGAGGCCTGGCGCTTCACGCTCCTGGGCTATCAGACGGGCCTGGCGCAGCCCGTGTTCCTGGGCCTGTTCCTGCTGGGCCTGCTGTTGGGGCTGCTCGCGCTGCTCAAGGCGCTGGGCCGCAGGACGCGGCTGTCGGCGCTCATCGCGGAGCGCCACGCGGCGACGCTCGCGCCGGGGGTGTCCGTGTGGCGGCCGGCGGCGCAGGGGGGCCTGTATGGCCTGGGGTTGATGCTGTTCGGGCTCGCGCTCGCGCAGCCCCAGTGCGGCACGAAGAGCGAGCTGACGAAGCGCCGGGGCATCGACGTGGTGGTGGCGCTGGACGCGTCCAAGTCCATGCTCGCCCGGGACGTGCAGCCCAGCCGGCTGGACCGCGCGAGGCTGGAGCTGAACACGCTGCTGGACGAGCTGAAGGGCGACCGGACGGGCCTGGTGGTGTTCGCGGGGGATGCGTTCGTGCAGTCCCCGCTCACGTCGGACTACTCGGCGGTGAAGCTGTTCCTGCGCGCGGTGGACCCGGACGTGATGCCCCAGGGGGGCACCAACGTGGGCGCGGCGCTGCGGCTGGCCAAGCAGGTGCTGGACAACGCGGACCGGGGCTCCAAGGACCGCGTGGTGGTGCTGCTGTCGGACGGCGAGGACCTCACGGGCGAGGTGCGCGAGGCCACCGAGGCGCTCAAGGACGCGCACGTCCAGGTGCTCGCGGTGGGCGTGGGCTCGGACTCCGGTGAGCCCATCCCCGTCTACGACCGGCGCGGCGAGTTCGTGGACTACAAGAAGGACTCCAACGGCGACACGGTCATCACGCGCCTGGACCGCGCGGGCCTCACGGCCATCGCGGACGCCACGGGCGGCGCCTTCTTCTACCAGCCCAACGGCGTGGCCATGGGGCAGGTGGTGGAGCGCATCGACCAGTTGCAGAAGAGCGAGCTGGAGAGCCGCGTGACGGTCCGCTACGACGAGCGCTTCCAGTGGTTCGCCATCCCCGGCCTGGTGCTGCTGGTGCTGGGCATGGCGCTCATCCCCTCGCGCCGGAGGGCCGCATGAGCGCGCATCCGATGCGGCGGCGCGCGGCGCGCGCGATGGCGGTGGGGCTGGCGAGCCTGCTGGCGCTGCCGGGCCCCGCGTGGGCGGTGGGGCCGCTGGAGAAGGACCACCCGCTGGTGCAGCGCGGGCGCGAGGCCTACGCGGCCGGACGCTACGAGGACGCGCTGAAGGACTTCGAGGCCGCGAAGAAGGAGCGGCCCAATGATCCGACGGTGGAGTTCAACCGCGCGGACGCGCTGGCGAAGCTGGGCCGCGCGGCGGAGGCGCGCGAGGCGTTCAAGCAGGTGGCGGAGTCCTCGCGCCAGCCCGACCTGGCGCAGAAGAGCTGGTACAACCTGGGCAACCTCGCGGCCACGGCGGGCGACCGCGCGGAGGCGCTCAAGTCCTACCGCAAGGCGCTCACGCTGGACCCCACGGATCCGCAGGCCCGGCACAACTACGAGGTGGTGCTGCGCGACCTGCCGCCGCCCCAGAACGGCCCGGATGGCGGCACCGACGGAGGCCAGGACGGCGGCAGCGACGGCGGACGCCCGGACGCGGGTGAGGACGGCGGCCAGAAGGGCGACGGCGGCACGCCGCAGGACGCGGGCCAGGACGGCGGTTCAGATGGCGGTGCCGACGGCGGCGCGGACGGCGGCGCCGATGGAGGCCAGGACGGCGGCGCGCAGGATGGCGGTGCCGACGGCGGCGCGGATGGCGGCGGCGGTGATGGGGGCCCCGGTGACGGCGGCGCGGATGGCGGCGCCGACGGCGGCGGTGACGCCGGGCCCGCTGACGGCGGCGCGGATGGCGGCGCCGACGGTGGCCAGGGCGAGGGCGAGGGTGACTCGCGCGATGGTGGCACGGACGGCGGCAGCGAGGCCGAGCAGGAGGCGGAGGCCAACCCGCGCGACGGCGGAAGTTCGCCGGGTGACGTCGACCGGCAGGAGGCCGAGCGCCTGCTGGATGCGATGAAGCAGAACGAGAAGAATCTCCAGCTCTGGCGTTTCCAGCAGAAGAAGAAGCAGAGGAAGCCCAATGAGAAGGACTGGTAGCGGGCGCACGGCGCTGCTCGCCGTGCTCGCCCTCCTGGCCACGGCGCCGGCGTGGGCGGCGGACATCGAGTTCTACCAGACGGTGGACCGCAACGAGGTGGGCACCGACGACACCTTCCGGCTCACCGTGGTGGTGGTGGACGCGCCGTCCAACGCCCAGGTGCGCCTGCCCGAGTCCAACGACTTCGAGGTGCTCTCCTCGTCGCGCGGCAGCCAGCGCTCCATCTCGCTGTCCGGCGGCGGCCCCGCCGTCATCCAGGACATCACCCGCCACGAGCTGCTGATGCGCCCGCTGCGCGCGGGCAAGCTCACCATCCCGCCCGCGACGCTCAGCGCCGGGGGCCGCACGTACCGCACGGACCCCGTGCCGCTGACCGTGCGCGAGGGCCGCGTGGGCAACGCCCCCCAGGCGCAGCAGGGCGGCCGGTCGCAGCTGCCGGACCCGTTCCGCAACTTCCGCAACATGCCGGATCCGTTCGGGGACGACGACTCCGACCTGATGGGCGATGAGCCGGTGATTCCGCGCGGGGACTCGGACCTGTTCCTGCGCGCGAGCCTGGACCGCGACGACCTCTACGTGGGCGAGCAGGCCACGCTGTCGCTCTACATCTACTCGCGCGTGGACCTGTCCAGCGTGGACGCGGTGACGATGCCCAAGCTGGAGGGCTTCTGGACGGAGGAGGTGGAGAGCCCCACGCAGCTCTCGGGCGAGCAGAAGGTGGTGGACGGCATCCCGTACCGCGCCTACCTGCTGCGCCGCCGCGCGCTGTTCCCGGTGAAGTCCGGCACGCTGCTCATCACCCCGGCGGAGGCGGACATCACCACGGGCTTCCTCTTCGCGGGCCACCGCGTGCACCGCGTCTCCAACGGCCTGAAGGTGAAGGTGCGGCCCCTGCCGAACGGCGCGCCGCCGAACATGTCCAACGCGAACGTGGGCTCGTGGCGCATGTCGCTGGACGTGTCGCAGACGCGCGTGGAGCTGGGCCAGCCCATCACGGTGAAGGTCATCCTGGAGGGCCAGGGCAACGTGAAGAACGTCACCCCGCCCAAGCTCACCGGCCCGGCCGCGCTGAAGATCTACGAGCCGACGACGACGGACCGGCTCACCCCCAACCGCAACCGCATCCAGGGCCGCCGCGTGGTGGAGTACCTGGTGATGCCGCAGCGCACGGGCACCTTCACGCTGCCGGAGCTGCGCTTCCCCTACTTCGACCCCGTGCGGCGCCAGTATGAAGTGGCGCGCACGGACGCGGTGACGGTCACCGTGGAGGCGGGCGCGGGCGGCGTGTCGTCGCTGCCCTCGACGATGACGCCCTCGCAGGTGGCGGACGCGGCCAACGAGCAGAAGAACGTGCTCACCGCCGGAGGCCTGCGTCCGGTGCGCGCGCAGGCGCACTTCGTGGGGCCGTCGCAGCCCGCGTGGACGCAGCCCTTCTTCGTCGCGGGCGTGCTGGCGCCGCTGGGCCTGCTGGCGGGCGTGGCGTTCGTGGGCGGCATGCGCGGCCGGCTGGCCACCCGCTCGGAGGCGGGCCGGGGCCGTCAGCAGGCGAAGGCCGCGCGCAAGCGGCTGGCGGAGGCGGAGAAGCTCAAGGCGGGCTCGGACGCGGGCGCGTTCTACGTGGAGGTGGAGCGCGCGATGACGGGCTTCCTGGAGGCGCAGCTGGGCTTCCCCGTCGGCGGGCTGACGCGCGAGGCGCTGGGCGAGAGGCTGACGGCGGCGGGCGTGGACGCGGAGCGGCGCGCGCGCGTGCTCTTCGTGCTGGAGGCGTGCGACCTGGGCCGCTACGGCGGCGGGGTGGAGCCGGGGGAGCGGCGCAAGGTGCTGGCGACCGCGGCGGCGGTGATGGAGGGCTGGGCGTGATGAGCGACGCGGCGACGCAGGGCTACTACACCGCCGAGGAAGCGGAGGCCGTCTTCCAGCAGGCCAACGACGCGTACGGGCGCGAGGACTACGCCACCGCGCAGTCGCACTACGAGAAGCTCCTGGCCCACGGCTTCGGCGGGCCGGACGTGCTCTACAACCTGGGCACCACGCACCTGGCCCGGGGCGACCTGGGCCGCGCGGTGCTGGCGCTGGAGCAGGCCCGCAAGCAGGGCGGCCGCGCCGCGGACCTGGAGGCCAACCTGGCCCTGGCGCGGGCGCGGCAGGTGGACAAGGTCGTGGGCGCCACCGCGGACGAGGCCTTCCTCCCCCGGCTGGCGGCGGCGACGGACGGCGAGGCCGTGGCCTGGGTCTTCTTCGTCGCGTGGCTGGTGGGCTTCGCGCTGCTGCTCTTCCGGCGCCTCTTCCCCGCAATGTGCCGCACGGCGGTGGCGGTGGTGGCGGGCCTCTGCCTCACGGCGGCGGTGCCGGCGGCGCTGCTGCTGGGGGCGCACATCTGGGTGCACCAGAACGTGCACGAGGCCGTGGTGCTGTCGCCCACGCTGGTGGCGCGCGAGCTGCCGCGCTCGGAGGGGCGCTCCCTCTTCGAGGTGCACGCCGGGCTGAAGGTGCAGCTCCTGGAGGAGACGGGGAAGTACGTGCGCATCCGCCTGCCCAACGGCCTGGAGGGCTGGGCCGAGCGCGACGGCGTCTCCGAAATCTAGGCGGGGCCGGAGTGACCCCCGCCCGCGGGAATCCAGCAGCGGCCCGCTTTCGTACAGAGGGGCAGCCGGGAGATGTCGCTTCGCTGGACGTCGCCAGGGCAATGGCCTACGAGGGGCCCCGAGGAACCATGGCTGGCAACGCGCAGGCGCCCTTTCACATCCTGCTCGTCGAGGACGAGCCCGTCATCCGCGAACTGGTGCGCTCCATGCTGAGCGACGGCGCGGTGGACGTGGTCTGCGCGGCCAACGGCATCGAGGGCCTGAAGCTGGCCCGCGACCGGACCTTCCACCTCATCCTGATGGACGTGGTGCTGCCGCAGCTGGACGGCGTCTCCGTGTGTCGCATCCTGAAGAGCGACCCGGCCACGGCGAAGGTGCCGCTCTACATGCTCACCGCGAAGGCGAAGAAGGCGGACGTGGAGAGCGCGACGCAGGCGGGCGCGGATGGCTACATCCACAAGCCCTTCCGCGGCGCGGAGCTGATGGACCTGGTGGAGCGGCTGCGCGCGGCCCACACGGCCGCGGACTGACGCTCCACCAGAGGCCCCTTACGGCAGGTGGGGGTGGAGGAAGCGGGCCAGGGCGATGAGGTCGTCCCAGTCCAGCTCGCCGAACTCCAGCGCGACGCCGTCCACTTCGCGGCGGCGGATGGTGCACATGGTGACGAGCTCCCGGTCGCCCGGCAGCGGCAGGGCGATGGTGAGCGCGCGCTGCGTATCCGCCGGGTGGGCCTGGAGGAACAGGCCGTTCATGGAGATATCGCGCGCCTGCGCCGTCACGGTGCGGCCCGACAGGAGCACCTTGACCTGGAGCCGGGCTTCGACGCGCGGGTGGTAGCGCTCGCGCTCGTTCGGACGGGGGTCGTTGGAGGGGTTCATCATCGGGGGACTCACCTTCAAGTGCGACAGGACGCGACAACTCTGAATCAGGTTGGAGCGGTGGCAAGTTTTCGGGTTTTCGTCCGCCGTCCCGCGCCGTGGACCAGTCACCCGCGCATGGGAGACGCCTGTCGCAGGGGCGAAGGACCGCGTCCCTGTCGTTTCAGGGGGTTGGCCCCTGGCATGGACAATGGAAGGCAGCCCCGGCGAATCCCTGCCGGAGGCACCTCTTGGAAGACCGTCGCATCCCGTCGTTGAGCATCGCCCCGTCCATCGCGCGTCAGACGCCAAAGACGGAGTTCGGCCCCACGCTGGCGCGAGCGGCGCGCGAGGTGGTGCGCACGGGCGCGGGGCTCGTGGGCGGCATGTTGCCGTCGGGCCCCATCTCCAGCGCGGTGGTGTCCACGCTGAGCGGCACGGTGTCCGCGGCGGTGCCGGTCGAAGCGGTGTCGTCGGTGCCAGCGGCGGGTGGGGCCTCCGCGCCGTCCGCGCGCGCGAGCACGGCGGGGACCACGGCTTCGACCGGGGCGACGGGGACGGGGGACGCGTGGGACCTGCTGGAGGCGCAGCGGCTGATGGCCGAGGACGGCCAGAAGTTCAACGTGGCCTACCTGTCGCTCCAGAACGCGATGCAGAAGGAGAGCCGCGAGCACAACGCCATCTCCAACATCATGAAGGTCCGCCACGACTCGGCGAAGGCCGCCATCAACAACATCCGCTGAGGCGCGCTCGCGATGGCCATCGACAAGTTGGGAGCCGTGGACGGCGCGGGGCCTTCGCCCGCGGTGGAGTCCGGCAGGCAGCGCTTCGGCGAGGTGCTGGACGGCGCGCGTCCGCCCGCGTCGCGCCCGGTGCCCGTGGCGACGGAGGGACCGCCGAAGCCGGTGCGCGCGCCCACCGAGGCCACCGCCGGCACGTCGCGGGCGGACGGCGTGGAGCGGGCGAAGGCGGGCTGCGCGGAGGTGAAGCCGGGCACGCGCGTGGATTCCGTGCAGTCAGCGCGCAGTCAGCAGGCGGTGGAGGTGCTGGACCGGGTGGGGCAGGCGCAGCAGCGGTTGGATCACATCCTGAAGCTCGCCGAGTCCGGCCGCACCTTCAGCCCCTCGGAGTTGATCGCGCTCCAGGCCCACGTCTACCGCGCCAGTCAGGAGCTCGATCTCGCCGGCAAGGTCGTCGAGAAGGCCACCGGCGGCGTCAAGCAGGTCCTCCAGACCCAGGTGTGAGGAGTCCTTCGTTCCATGCGTTCCGCTCCCCTTCGTTGTCTCTGTCTCCTCCTGCTCCTGGGCGCTGCCGCGTGCCGGGAGCGCATCCAGCATGGCCTCGACGAGCGTCAGGCCAACGAGCTGCAAACGGTGCTCGTCGAGCGGGGGCTCGACGCGCGCAAGGTGCCAGAGTCGGGCAAGAAACCCACCTGGGCCATCGAGGTGGCCGACGCGCAGTCTTCGGACGCGGTGCGCATCCTGGCGGAGCTGGGGCTGCCTCGGCTCGCCGCCGAGACGGGCTGCGACGTGTTTGGAGGAAGCGGGCTCGTGCGCTCGCCGCTGGAGGAGCAGGTCTGCCGCGTCCGGGGCATGGAGCGGGAGCTGGAGAAGACGCTCCAGACGGTGGACGGCGTGCTGCTGGCGCGCGTGCACCTGGTCGTTCCACCTCCGCCGAGGCCGGGGCAGGCTCCCACGCCGTCGAAGGCCTCGGCGATGCTGCGCACGGCCCCCGGCGGCGCGGCGCGCGTGCGCAAGTCGGCGGACACGTTGCGCGAGCTCATCGCGGGAGGCGTGGAGGGGCTGTCGCCGGAGGCGGTGTCGCTGCTGGTGGACGAGGTGACGACGCACGTGGAGGCGCCGTCGCCCAAGGGAGGTCCCGTCCCGCTGCGGCTGCGCGTGGTGCTCGCCCTGCTGGGCGTGCTGGTGACGGGGCTCTCCGGGGCGCTCATCTGGACGACGCTGCGCTGGCGGCACTTCCAGGGGCTGGCGCAGGAGCCCCCCGCGGCGCCGCCTGTCCCGCCCACGCCCGCGCGGCCGGTGGTGACCCCAGGCTCCACGCGCAAGCTGGCCTGAGCACGCCATGGACGTCACACGCGTGGGACGGGTGCTACGAAAGGCCCGGAAGCTCCTGCCCGCGAGGAAGGAACCACCGCGGGCCACGGCGGCGGAGGTCACGCTGCCCGCGTTGTCACTGCCCCTGGAACGCATCGCGCTGGTCGTCTGTGTCCTGGCGCGGGAGCGCGCCGCGGAGCTGCTGGGCGGCTTGTTGGATGCCGAGGCAGGCAGGGCGCTGCGCCACCTGGAGCGCTTCGCCGCCATGCCCTCCGCCCAGCGGCAGGCCAAGGTGGCGGTGGAGTTCGGCGAGCGGCCGGACGGCGCGAACCGGCTGGCCCTCTTCCTGGAGACAGCTCCCGAAGCCCTGCGCCAGGAGGCCTTGCGCGGGCTTCCGCCGTACCACCGCAGCCGGTTTCCCCAGTGGGAGGGGACCGCACCGAGAGCGGAGGCCGGGCCGGCCCTGACCGCCCTGGCGGAGCGGCGCATCCGCGAGGCCCTGCGCTGAGCAGCGCTGGGGGGAGGGCCATCCCGAACCGGGAACGCCGCATCCCGAAGACGGACCTCCACTCCTGCCAACACCCTGATTCCACGAGCTGGTCCCCAGGCCACGGCCGTGCACAGGGGACGTGTGTCCCATCGCCGTCCCGGAGCTCCGGATGCAAACGAATCCAGTCAGGTCCCCCAGCGCCGCGAGGAAGCCCACGCGTCCGTTCCGCCCGGGAGCGCGCCGGCTGACGCGCGCCCATCTGGTGTTGGGGCAGCGACCCCAGGTGGGGCGTTGGGGCGCGGAGCTCCTGCGCGACGTGGGCGCGGCGCTGTCACGGGACCTGGGCGCGGCGGTCGAGGTGGAGGGGCACCTGGTGCAGGCGGCGGTCCAGCCGGAGCGCGAGCTGGCGGTGGGAATGGTGTTCGCGCTGGTGGAGCTGTCGGCGGTGGGGGGCACCGCCATCGTGGAGCTGGAGGTGCCGCTGGTCTTCGCGGCGCTGGCGAGGCTGGCGGGGACGGGGCCGCGGCCGGCTCCCGTGGCGGAGCTGACCCGGTTGGAAGAGTCCACGCTGGTGTACCTGCTGCTGTCCGCCCTGGCCGCGATGCGCGGGCAAGGCGAGTGGGTGCGAAGGCTGGGACCTCGTCTCTCCGCGGTGTCGATGCGGCGCGGTGACGTGCTGACGCGAGTCGACCCGAGACAGCCCTATGTGGCGGTGCTGCTGACGGCAGCGGTGGAGGGAGCGACCGTGGGAGGCCGGGTGCTCCTGCCTGCTCGTGCCGTGCAGACCGCGTTCCAGGAATTGCCCGTGGAGTCTGGAGGCGCCATCGCGTCCCAGGTGCTGGCTGCATCGATTCCCGCGCGCTGCCTCATGGGGCGCAGTCCATTGCAGGCCGCGGCGGTGGATGCGCTGTCGGCGGGTGACGTCGTGCTCTTCGAGGGCGTGCGTCTCCGGGCTGGCCGGGTGGAGGGACAGGGGCACCTGATCACCCGGGGCTTCGCGCTCCGCGGTGAGTTTCTCGCGGAAGGTTTTTCGACGGGGAGCGTGCATTCGCACGCGGCCCGACAGGAGTCGGACATGGTGGCGACGAACAAGCGGAGCGAGGCGATGCCGCCGCTCCCGGTGGATGTGGAGATCGAGCTGACGCGGTTGCAGTTGCCCCTGTCGGAGCTGGCGGCCCTGAAGCCGGGCACGTTGCTCCCCCTGCACGTGAACGCGAGCAGCCCCGTGCTGCTGCGCGTGGGTGACCGCGCGGTCGCGCGTGCGGAGTTGGTGGAGATCGAAGGCGAAGTCGGCGCCCGCATCCTGGCGTTGCTGCCGTGAGCGCACCCGTGAACACGTGGCTCTCATCGTTCTCTCCACGCGGCAGGCTGCTGCTCGCGTCGGCCCTGTTGCTGGGACTTGCGACACTCGCGCCCTTGGGAGGACTGTCGCTGGTGAGCACCTCCCGCCTGCTGGTTGGGTCCATGGCGCTGGCGGGGTTGGGCTGGGGGTTGCTGCGCAAGGGCGGCTCGTCCGGGAGTGGCGATGCTGCGACTCTGGAGCCCCTGCGCATCGTCGCGCGGACAGGGCTTTCGCAGCGCTGCGGTCTCGCGCTCGTGGAGGCGGATGGGCGGCGGTACCTCGTGGCCTATGGCGATACCTTCGCGGAGCTCCGTGAGACCCGGGCCGTGGCGGTTCTAACGAGTCCCCTGTCGGGGCCGGCGGGGAAGCCGCGACCGGACCTGGACCTGGAGCCGACGGTGCTCTTCCCTCGCACGCGACGGATCCAGATGGCGTGCGGTGCATCCCGGAAGCGGGGTGGGGGATGAAGGCGCTCGGATTGGGATGCGGCATGTTCCTGCCGGCGCTGGCGTTCGCCGCGGAGCCATCCTTGTCGCAGGCCTCCTATGCCGGCAGTCCGCTGGCGATGATGGTGATGCTCGCGCTCCTGTCGCTCCTGCCGTTCGCGGTGTTGATGCTGACGAGCTTCTCGAAGATCGCCGTGGTGCTCTCCCTGGCCCGCTCGGCGATGGGCACGCAGCAGGCTCCGCCGACGTTGGTGCTCACGGGGCTCGCGGTGGTCCTGACGGGGCACATCATGGCGCCGGTGATGGAGCGCATGTACGACGCGGGTCAGGCGGCCTACGACGAGGTGCACTCCGGTGCGCAGGTCCTCTCCGCCGCGAAGCAGGTGACGGAGCCCCTGCGTGCCTTCCTCATGAAGCATGGCAGTCCGGAGGAGCGGGCCCGCTTCGTGGACCTGGCCCGCGAGCTGCGACCTCCGGAGGAGTCCGAACAGGTGCAGGAGACGGACCTGTTCGTCGTCATCCCGGCCTTCGTCATCACCGAACTGCAGGAGGCCTTTCAGATTGGCTTCATCGTCTTCCTCCCGTTCCTGGTGCTCGACATGGTCATCGCCAACGTGCTGCTCGCGTTGGGCATGCAGACGCTGTCGCCGAGCCAGGTGAGCCTGCCCTTCAAGATCCTCCTCTTCGTCGCCGTGGATGGCTGGGCACTGCTCGCGCGGGGCCTCATCCTCGGCTACCGGTGACGCCATGACCCAGGACGTCCTGCTCACCCTGGGGCGCGAGGCCCTGCTGTTGATGGTGCTCGCCTCGCTGCCGCCCATCGGCGCGAGCCTTCTGGTGGGTTTCCTGATGAGCCTCTTCCAGGCGACGACCCAGCTGCAGGAGAGCACGCTGTCGGTGGTGCCCAAGCTGTGCGCGGCGGTGCTGTCCCTGGTGCTCGCGGGGCCGTGGATCGCCGGGCAGCTCACGCGCTTCACCCAGCACCTGCTCATGCTCATCGCGGAGGTGGCGCTGTGAACCCGGAGGTCTGGGGTGAACAGCTCCGCTCCCTGGGGCCGCACGTGGTCGCGGTGTCGCTGTGCGCGGCCCGGCTCGTGCCCATCGCGTTCCTCTGCCCATTGCTGGGGGGACAGGCCGCGCCGACGACGGTCCGGCTGGGCCTGGTGCTCGCGCTGTCGCTCTTCCTGCACCTCGAGGCGGGCGTGGAGTTCAGCGGCACGGTGGAGACGCCGGTGGTGATGGCGGCGCTCGTGGTTCGTGAGCTGGCCTATGGCGTCTCCGTGGGCCTCGTGTCCGCGCTGCCCTTCGACGCGGCGAGGATGGGGGGCCGCTTCATCGACCTCTTTCGAGGAACCTCCGCGGAGGCGAGCCTTCCGCTGGCGGGAAGTCGCGAGTCCGCTGCGGGCGATGCGCTGTACCACCTGCTGGTGGCGAGGGTGGTGTCCGGCGCGCTCTTTCCCGTGGTGCTCTCCGCCCTGCTGCGCGGCTTCGGAGTGGTGCGGCTGGGGGCCTTCGTGCCCACGGAGGCCTCGGCACTACAGGTCGTGGTGATGGTGGGGGGCGCCATGGCCACGGGGTTCGCGGTGGGCGCTCCGGTGGCGGCCGCATCGCTCGCGGTGGATGGCTTCCTGGGCATGGCATCGAGGGCCGCGGCGCAGGTGAACCTCCAGGAGTCGGGGGCTCCGCTGCGAATCCTCGGAGGTGGCGCGCTGCTGTGGCTGGGCGTGGGGCTGCTGTGTGAGCGGCTGCTCGCGGGCGTGGCTTCGGCGGAGGGGGCGCTGGCGCTGCTGGGCGAGGTCTCGCGATGAGTGGCGAGAAGACGGAGCAGCCCACCGCGAAACGGCTGCGCGAGGCCAGGCGCAAGGGGCAGCTTCCTCGAAGCCGGATGGTGTCCTCCGGCGCGACGACATTGGGAGGGCTGCTCGGCTTCATCGCATGCGCACCCGAGGGCTTCGCCCGGCTGAAGGACTGGGCCGCGAAGTTGATGCTGGAACAGACCCTCGCGGGCGCATGGGAGGAGGGCGCGTGGGTCGCTGCCCGGCTGTGCGGCCCTGCCTTGGGAGGAGCCTTTATCGCGTCGCTGGTGGTCTCCGTGGCTACGGTGGGCTTCGACCTGGATGCACGCCATGCTGCGCCGGATTTCGAGCGCATCAATCCCATCGCGGGCCTCAAGCGCCTCTTCAGCGCTCGGCCGCTGGTCGAGCTGGGCAAGGCGCTGCTCGTGGCGGCCCTGCTGGCCCTCATCGTCTGGAACGAGGTGGAGGAGGTCGGCCCCGATGCCCTGCGGGCCGCGTGGCTCGAGGGAAGCCGGGGATGGGAGTTCCTCGTCGGCAGGCTGGCGGCGCTGGTGACGCGACTGGCGTGGGTGGTGCTGGGGTGCGGCGCGGTGGACTGCGCGCTCGCCCGGCGCAGGCACCGGCGCGAGCTGATGATGACCCGCGAAGAGGTCAAACGAGAGCACAAGGAGAGCGAGGGCGACCCGCGTCACAAGGGACAACGAAGGGCCCTGCATCGCCAACTGGCGCAGGGGGGACCGGCACGTGGAGTGCAGAAGGCCACCGCAGTGATCGTCAACCCCACGCACATCGCGGTCGCGCTCCGCTACGACGCGGGCGAATGCGACGCGCCCTACCTCGTGGCCAAGGGCCGGGAGCAGGACGCGCTCGCGCTCAAGGAGGAGGCGCGCCGCCAGGGCATCCCCGTGGTCCGGGACGTGCCGCTGGCCCGCAGCCTCATCCACTTCGACGTCGGCGAGTCCATCCCCGAGGAGCTGTACCAGGCGGCGGCCGTCGTGTTGCGGACCGCGATGGAGCTTCGCGCGCCGGACGACCGTCCACGGAGACAGACATGATGCCCCCCTTCCTGAAGGTCTTGCTGAAGGCCCGCCAGTCCTCCGATGTCGTCCTCGCCGTGGCGATGGCCGCCGTGCTGGGGGCGCTCATCATCCCGTTGCCGGCGTGGCTGCTCGACGTGGGGCTCGCGGTGAACCTGGCCGCGGCGGTGGCGCTGCTGGTCGCGGCGCTGAACGCGAGGGACGCGCTGCGGGTGACGTCGTTCCCCACCCTGCTGCTCTTCACCACGCTGTTCCGGCTGTCGCTCAACGTGTCGTCCACGCGCCTGGCCCTCTCCGAGGGGCATGCGGGCGAGGTCATCCAGGCCTTCGGTGAATTCGTGGTGCGAGGCGACTACGTGGTGGGCGCGGTGGTGTTCGCCATCCTCACGCTCGTGCAGTTGCTGGTGGTGACCAAGGGCGCGGAGCGGGTCGCGGAGGTGTCCGCCCGCTTCACGCTGGACGCGATGCCCGGCAAGCAGATGTCCATCGACGCGGACCTGCGCGCGGGCGCCATCGACCAGACGATGGCCCGGCGGCGACGGCGCGACCTGGAGCGCGAGTCCCAGATGTTCGGCGCCATGGACGGCGCGATGAAGTTCGTGAAGGGCGACGTTGTCGCGGGCCTCGTCATCGTCGCGGTGAACCTGCTGGGCGGCACCCTCATTGGCGTGTTGCAGAACGGTCAGTCCTTCTCCGAGGCCGCCGCCACCTTCGCCCTCATCGCCATCGGCGACGGGCTCGTGTCCCAGGTGCCCTCGCTGTGCATCGCGGTGGCCGCGGGCCTCGTCGTCACGCGGGTGGCGGCGGAGAAGGAGGAGGACTCGCTCGGGTCGGAGATCGGCTCCCAGTTCTTCGGTGACTTCCGCACGCTGGCCACCGTCGCGGGCCTGTGTGTCGCGCTGGCCTTGATGCCGGGCATGCCGCACGTGACCTTCCTCGTCCTGGCCGCGGGGCTCGGAGGGCTCGGGTATGCGCTGCGGCGCAAGGGCCAGGCGTCGGAGACGCTCCAGGTGAAAGCGGAGGCCTCCCCGGGAGCCGAAACGCAGCCTGGGGCCGCGGGCAAGCCTCCGGAGAGCGCGAAGGCGCCGGTCGGGGTGACGCCGCTCACGCTGGACCTGTCCGCGCAGCTGACGCCGCTGGCGGAGGCGGACGGAGGCGCCTTCGTCCACACGGTGCTGAACGCCGTGCGCGACGAGCTGTTCTTTGAACTGGGCGTGCGCATCCCCGGCATCCGGGTACGGACCCACGCCGCCTACCTGGGCCCGGGGGAGTACCGCATCCTCCTGGACGAAGTGCCCGCCGGTGGCGGCGTGGTGCAGCCCGGCGCCCTGTACGCGCTCGTTCCCCCGGCCGAGCTGGCCTTCCTGGAGGTCCAGGCGGAGGCGTCGGTCGAGCCCGCTAGCGGGCGACCCATCAGCCGCGTGGGGGAGGGAGCCCGCTCCCGGCTGGAGCTGGCCCAGGTGCCGCTGCGCAAGCCGTCGGAGCTCATCGCGGACCACCTGCGGGCGGTGCTGCGCCTGCGCGCCTCCGCGCTGCTGGGACTCCAGGAGGTGCAGGGGCTGCTGGAGGGGCTGGAGGCCCAGTGTCCCGTGCTGGTGAAGGAAGCGCTGCAGAAGGTGCCGCTGCCGCTGCTGGTGGACGTGCTGCGGCGGCTCGTGCAGGAGCAGGTGAGCATCCGCGACCTGCGCGCCATCCTGGAGGCGCTCGTGGCGCCCACCACCGAAGGCGACGCGGCGGCCCTGGCCGAGCGCTGCCGTCAGGCCCTGCACCGCTACCTGAGCCACCAGTTCGCGCCCACGGGCCCGCTGTACGCGTACCTCGTGGACCCCGAGGTGGAGGAGGTGCTGCGCGCCAGCGGCCCCCGGGGGCTCGCGCCAGAGCCGGAGCGCCTCATGGAGATACTGGAAGGGGTGCGGCAGATCGCCACGGGAGGTCGGGCGGTGCTGCTCGCGGCTCCGGACATCCGCCGTCCGTTGCGCAAGCTGTGCGAGGGCCCGTTCCCGGACGTGGCGGTGCTCACCTACGGAGAGCTGGATGGGGACCTGCAGATTCGCCCCATCGGGCGGCTCTCGCCGGTCGCCGTGGGGCGGTGAGGCCTAGAGGGTGCCGGTGCCGCTGCTGCCCTTGAACTCGGAGGAGGGCGGCAGGTCCGACTGGGCCTGCAGCGGGGCGGGGCGGTTGACCCGGTCGCGCAGCTCCTTGCCGGTGCGGAAGAGCAGGCCGCGCTTGGGCTTCACCGGGATGACCTGGCCTGTCTTCGGGTTGCGGCCCTGGTAGCCCTGGTAGTTCTTCACGTGGAAGGCGCCAAGCCCGCGAATCTCGATGTTCTCCCCGCGGCAGAGGGCGTCCTTCATCGACTCGAAGATCGTCTCGATGGTCGCCTCCGCCTGCTTCTGGGTCACGCCTCGTTTGGCGACGAGGATGTTGATCAGATCGGACTTGAGCATCGGACGCTCCCGCAAACCCCGTGACCCCTTGGTGACAGGGCTCTCTGGCCCGTGGTCGAGATCCGAATACATAACAGAACACCTCCTCCTTGCAAGCCGGGTGGTCTCCCAACCCTCTAAAAACGTTACGGATTTCCGTCGCTGGCCGCTGCCTTGGGGGCCTCGGGGGCGGGCGGGGCGAGCAGCCCCGGGCGCAGGGGCGTCACCAGGTCCAGCCACCGGGTGCGGCGAAGCAGGTCGACCCCGGCACAGTCGGCCGCCTGGAACAAGGGCTCGAATTGTTCGAAGCCGGGGGCCTTGGGGCCCGTCCAGGTGTCGGGGCCGCCGGTGATCATCACCCCGTGCACGGCGAGCGTGGTGTCTGCGAGGGTGATGTCGGCGGGGTCTTTCGCCGGACGCAGGCCGCCCCGCCGCGCCCGCTCCAGCAGGCGGGCTTCCACCATCCGGTCCACCACCTCGTGCACCAGCGACTCCGGCACGCGCAGCCGCGTGGCCAGCTCCCGGGGCAGGGGCGGGGTGCGGCCATCCACCCAGCACAGGGTGACGTCCTGGGCGACGCGCGCGGCCACCAGCTCGTGGGCGCGCGGGTGGCTGCCGAAGGCGAAGAGGGAGTCGCGGAAGGAGACGTGCTCCACGGCGTAGGACAGCCGGGCGCCGAACAGCATCACCAGCCAGCTCACGTACACCCAGGCGAGGAACAGGGGCAGGGCGCCCAGCGACGCGTAGAGCGGGTTGTAGAGGAAGCTGCGCGCGGCGAACTCCGCGTACACCTGCTTCGCCAGCATCCACCCCAGGCCGGCCACCAGGCCGCCCGCCAGCGCCGAGCGCACGCGCACGTGGGCGTAGGGCGTCCAGAGGTAGAGCAGCGTCAGGCTGCCCATGGCGATGAGCGTGGTGCCCACGGCGATGAACAGGGGCGCGGAGGGCGCGTAGGTCTGCAGGAACACGCGGACCCGGCCCGTACCCGAGAAGGAGATGGCCATGAAGATGGGGCCCAGCAGCAGCAGCCCGGCGTAGATGGCCAGCCGCGTGAGCCACGGGCGCTGGCGCCGGATGCCCCACAGCTCGTTCACCGCGCCGTCGATGTGGCGCAGCAGTGAGCCCGCTGACAGCAGCACCGCGAGGAAGCCCACGCTGCCCACCGCGATGGAGTCGCCCGGGTGCAGGAACCGGTCGAGCAGGGCGGCGGACTCCTCGCTGACCCCGGGGGCCAGCACCTCGGAGATGACGAAGCGCAGCTTCCGCTGGAACTGCTCCTGGTGGAGCGTGCGCAGGAGCACGATGCCCACGGTCAGCAGCGGCACCAGCGAGAACATGCTGATGTACGTGAGCGCGGCGGCGCGCAGGCGCAGGTTCTCGCCCATGAAGCCGCGCGCCACGGTGCGCGCCGCGAAGAAGATGTCCGCCGCGAAGCGACCGCCTGACGTGGCCCCGATGGGCGCCCACACACGGGCCGCCGTCTGGAGCGCCCAGGCTCGCACCCGCACCAGGGGCCGCCGGACGCGCCAGGACACCTTCCGGGCCATGGTCACGGCCTCCTCCCGGTGTGCTTCCCGCCCGGCGCGGCCAGGTCGCGGGAGTCCAGGAGCGTGCGAAGGCGCGGAGGCGAGCGGTTCATCCCAGGCGATTCAAACGGGCCAGAAGGTGAACGACGCCCCCCGGTGTGGAAGTGCCACCGTAGCCAAACCCTGCCCCTGGGAACCAGCCCTCCCCTCCCGCCGGAGCGGACGTTGTCCGCACATGCACGGTCCTCGTCCGCCCGGCTGGTCACCATGCGGGAGGGCGGGCTGGGCGAAGCCACAGAAGGCCATGGCCCGAGGTGCCTTCGTGCTCCCTCGCGAACCGGCCGCCGACGCCCGCCGCCATGCGATGCGTGCTCCGTTCAAGGTGAGCGGTGCGCTCGTGGTTGGACCTCGTTGAAGTCAATCCGACACCGTCCTGCCGTCTGACGGCTCGCACTTTGGTTCAAGCGGCGGCGCCAGGGCCGCCTCCCGCAAGGTCGCTCGTGCTGCGTTTTCAGGTGGAACTCCAAGGCAGCGTGCCCGCTGGACTCGCGGTCATCAGACGGAGGCCGCCGGACGGCTCGTGCCTTGGTTCAAGCGGAGGCGTCAGGCCATGTGAAGGTGGATATCGGCTGCTGCTCGCAATTCGGCGCGGGGGAAAGGGGAGGCGTCAGGCGGTGTGCCCGCGAGGACAGTGGGCATCGACTGCCGCTCGCGGCTTGGCACGGGGAAAGGGGGGCATCAGGCCGTGTGTCCGCGAGGAAGGTGGGTTCGGCTGCTGCTCGCAATTCGACGCGAGGGCGAGGGGAGCCGTCGGGCTGTGTCCGCGGGGAAGGTAGACATCGGCTGCCGCTCGCGGCTTGGCGGGTGGCAAGGGGAAGCCTCAGGCGGCATGCCCGCGAGGACCGTGGACATCGGCTGCCGCTCGCGGCTTGGCGCAAGGGTGAGGGGACCGTCAGGCAGCGTGTCCGCGAGGCCTGCTGACATCAGGCCGCTGAACACGGGCTCCAATGCAGAAGGCCCGGCGGGTGTACCCACCGGGCCTTCGCTGTCACTCACGGACCGGGCTCATGGGGCCCGGGGTCGCGCACGGCCTCAGCCTTCGCCGCCACCGCTGGACGGCTCCGATGAGCCCCCACCGGACGCCGCAGGAGGCGTGCCGCCGCCACCGTTGCTGCCACCGCCGGAACCGCCATGGCGCTCACCGCGCTCGGGCCGCTCACCGCGCTCGCCGCCACGGTTCTCGCCACCCCGGCCTTCGCCGCGCTCACCACCCCGGCCCTCGCCGCCGCGACGCTCGCGGTCGCCGCCCCGGTTGCGGTCACCCCCGCGCTCGCCGCGCTCGGGGCGCCGACCCTCTCGACGGTCTCCACCGGCGCGCTCGCCGCCCCGGCCTTCGCCGCGCTCGCCGCCTCGACCCTCGCCTCCGCCGCGGTTCTCACCGCCGCCGCGCTCACCCCGGTCGCGGTCCCGGCCGCCACCACGACGGCCCTGGTCCTGACGGCCGCCGTAGTTGTTCTCCGGGCGGCGCTGCTGCATCGCCAGCTCGCCGTCACCGGAGCCCGGCGACGAGGCCACCTTGTGCTCGGGGCCCGTGGCCGACCGGCCGTAGATGTCGTACTGCTCGCGGTGGTAGTTCTGCTGCGCCTTCACCTGGATGGACTTGTTGTAGCGGTCCATCAGGTGCCGCAGCTCGTTGCGCTCCTCACCCTGCAGGAGCCTCGCGACCTCCGCGTTGCAGTTGATGACGAGCGTGGAGTCCTTGTAGCCCGGCGCCTCCCGGCGGATCTCCCGGAAGATCTCGTACGCCACCGTGGTGGCCGTCTTCACGAAGCCCTTGCCGTCGCAGTACGGGCAGTCCTCGTGCAGCACGCGCCCGATGGACTCGCGCACGCGCTTGCGCGTCATCTCCACCAGGCCCAGCTCGGAGATGCGCAGCACGTTCGTCTTGGCCTTGTCCCGGCCCAGCGCCTCCTGCAGCGACTTGAAGACCTTGTCGCGGTTCTGCGCCTTCTCCATGTCGATGAAGTCGCAGATGATGATGCCGCCGATGTTGCGCAGCCGGAGCTGGTAGACGATCTCCTTGGCCGCCTCGACGTTGATCTTGGTGATGGTCTCCTCGAGGCTCTTCTTGCCGACGTAGCGTCCCGAGTTGACGTCGATGGCGGTGAGCGCCTCCGCCTGATCGATGATCAGGTAGCCGCCGCTCTTCAGCCACACCTTGCGCTGGGTGGCGCGCTGCAGCTCCTGCTCAATCCCGTAGGCGTCGAAGACGGGCTCGTCCGTCTCGTGCAGCACCACGCGGTCGCGCAGCGCCGGGTCCTGCGCGGTGACGAAGCCCTGGATGCGCTCGTACTCCTCCGCGTCGTCCACGACGAGCTTCTCCACGTCGTGGGCGAACAGGTCGCGCGTGGCGCGCAGGATGAGGTCCAGGTCCGGGTGCAGCAGGCCCGGTCCGCCGCGCTTCTCGTTGCGGCGCACCACCTGGTTCCACACCTCGATGAGGAACCGGATGTCGCTCTCCAGCTTCTCCTGGGGAACGTTCTCCGCCACCGTGCGCACGATGAAGCCCGTGCCGGGCGGACGCAGCCGGTCCACGATTTCACGCAGCCGGCGGCGCTCCTTCTCGTTGGAGATGCGGCGGCTGATGCCCACGTGGTCCACCGTGGGCATGAACACCAGGTGACGGCCGGGGATGGAGATGTGCGAGGTGAGCCGCGCGCCCTTCGTGCCGATGGGGTCCTTCGAGATCTGGACCACGACCTCCTGGCCCACCTTCAGCAGGTCTTCAATCTTGTCCGTCTTGCGCTGCTTGGGCTTCTCCTTCTCCTCGTCGCGCTTCTCGCGGCGGGGCTGCTCCTGGCGGCGCTTGTCCTTGTCCTTCTCGCGGCCCTCCCGGTTGCGCGGCTCGCGGGCCTCCCGCGCCTCGCGCGGCGTGCGGCGCTCGCCGGAGACCTCGGCGGGACGGGCGGGCTCGGCGGCGGGGGAGGGGATGAGCTCGCCCAGGACGGCCGCGTGCGGCGGCGGCTCGGCGGCGCTGCCCTCCGTCGCGGGCGCCACGCCGGACTCGGCGAGGGCGGCGGCGGTGACGCTCTCCGCGGGCGTCTCCTGCACCACCGTGGCGGGGGCCTCCACCGCCTGCGAGCCGCTCTCCGGCAGCGGCACCGCCACGGCGGCGGTGGACACCTCGACCGGGGCCTCCCGCGTGGCCCCTTCAGCTGGGGTCTCCGCGACGACAGACACGGACGCCGCCGGCTCGACGGGCTCGGGCGCGGCCTGGGCCTCCAGCGGCGCCGGGACGGCCTCCGGCTCAGGCTTCACGGCCTCCGGCTCCGCCTCCGGGGACTCCACCGGCGCGGCAGCCTGGGCCTGGACGTCCAGCGCCAGCGCGCCGTCGTGCGCCAGCACCGGCTCCGGGGCACCCGCGGGGACTTCGGTGCCGGCGGGCAGGGCGTGCGTGGCGTCCGGGGCCGCGGCGGCGGCCTCGATGGTGTCGGCTTCGGATTCGGTGGGGACGTCCGGGGCGTCCTCGTGCTCGCCCTCGGTCAGCTCGAACTGCGCGCGGGCGAAGTCCGGGTCGTAGACGACGTCGCTGACGTACAGGAAGGCGGCCTTCTCCAACCCGATGTCCACGAAGGCCGCCTGCATGCCCGGGAGCACCCGGACGACGCGACCCTTGTAGATGTTCCCGACGACGCCCTTGTCCTTCTTACGCTCGAGGTAGAACTCCGCGATATGGCCGCCCTCGACGAGCGCCACCCGGGTCTCCCGACCCGCGGCATTGATGACGAGCACACTGCTCATGGATGAATCCTGGTAGCGCGCGCGGTAGGGGGGACCTCACCGGACGGGAGGCGGCGAGACGCCACACCTCCGAGCACGCCGCGAGGGGAGAGGCGGCCAGCGGCCCTCCGGCGTGCGGACGCCTTCCGGAGGACCCGGAGGGAGAACGCATCACCTGGGTGGGGGCCGAGGACATCGCCGCCTGCTCCTCCGAGTTCATGTTGCCCCGCATTGCGACCGGCACCGTGCCGGGCGGGGCTGCTTCTCTTCACGCGCTCGAGGCGCCCACCACGCCCGTGCTGTCCGCCCCCTCTTCCACACCCGGTCGGTGCCCATGCGTGGGTCACCTTGGGGGGGCGTCTGGGGGCCCCGGAGCAGCAGGGGCATCCGGAGGGAACCGGAAGCGCAACCCGTCGAAATTCCTGCCTGGGCGTGATGCCCCGCCAACGCGGGGCGTCACACAACCGCCCAGAAACACGGAGAGTTTTCCACGCCCCTCCAGGTGTGTAAAGGCCCGATGCGCCCGTTCATCCACTGTCGGGCAGATGGAAGACGGGCCCGCCCGGCGGGCGTCCGGGCGCTCGGAAACGGACGTTCAGGCCTGCGCGGGGGCCTGCTTGCGCCCCTCCGGCTTGTCCAGCTTGCCGCGCGGCCGGCGCACCAGCCGGAGGCCCGTCCAGGTCTCGTCGATGATGCAGATCTTGTTGTCCACCAGCCCGATGTCGAGCGCCGCCTGGCGCACGAAGTCCTCGGACAGGCGCGTCTTCACGCCCTCGCCGGCGGGCCAGCAGACCCAGATGCCGCCGTTGAGGGTGGTGGCGCGCGACAGCGCGGGCAGCCGCTGCACCAGCTCCGTGGCGTCGGAGGTGAAGAAGAGGATGACGTCCAGCCCGGTCTGGGCCGTGACGAGGAACTCCACCCCGTCCGGCAGCGGGTTGAGCTTCTGCACGAAGCCCCGCGGCGGGTTGATGACGGAGACCTTGGTGCCGGACCGGATGCCCAGCATGGACGCCAGGGACGCCAGGGCGTAGGGCGTCATGGTGTGCGCTCCACGGTGAAGGTGCGAAACTCGCCAGTGGCCTGCCCGTCGGTGCGCGCCACGTCCGTGACGCTCGCCATGCGCGGACCCCGGTGAGACCAGCGGATGAACTCTTCCAGCGCGCCCGGTTCGCCTTCCACCGTGGCCTCCACGGAGCCGTCGCTCCGGTTGCGCACCCAACCTGACAGGCCGAGGCGCAGCGCCTCCTGCCGGGCGCTCTCCCGGTAGGAGACGCCCTGGACCGCGCCCTGGATGCGCAGGGTCACCCGGCGCTGCGTGCTCATGCCTCTGGCCTCATGCTCTGGCGTCCCCTTCTAGCAGCTTCAGGAACGCCTGCTCATCCAGGATTCTTACCCCCAATTCCTGCGCCTTCTTCAGCTTGCTGCCCGCGTCCTCGCCGGCGACGACGAAATCGGTCTTGCGCGAGACACTTCCAGAGACCTTGCCCCCGCGCCGTTCGATTTCCTCCTTGGCCTGCTCGCGCGCCAGCCGCTCCATGGTGCCGGTGAGCACCACCGTCTTGCCCACGAAGGGGCCGCCCGTGGCGACCGCCGGAGGGGCCGGGTGCACCCCGGCGTCCAGGAGGGCCTGGATGGTGGCCTGGTTCTGCGGCTCCTGGAAGAAGGTGTGGATGACCTGCGCCATCACCGGGCCCACGTCCTTCACCCGGCTGATGTCCTCCAGGCTGGCCGTGAAGAGCGCCTTCACGTCCGGGAAGGACTCCGCCAGGGCGCGCGCCGTGGAGTCGCCCACGTGGCGGATGCCCAGCGCGTACAGGAAGCGCCGCTGGGTGGTGTTCTTGCTGCCCGCGATGGAGGCCAGCAGGTTGTCCGCGCTCTTCTCCCCCATGCGCTCCAGCTTGAGCAGCGAGTCCCGGCTGAGCGCGTACAGGTCCGCGAACGTCTTCACCTGCCCATGGGTGACGAGCTGCGTGGCCAGCTTGTCCCCCAGGCCCTCGATGTCCATGGCGAGGCGGCTGGCGAAGTGGCGCACCTTCTCCACCAGCTGCGCGGGGCAGGACGCGCCCGTGCAGCGGATGATGGCGCCGTCCTCGTCCTTGGCCGCCACCGCGCCGCACACCGGGCAGTGGGTGGGGAAGGTGAAGGGCTGGGAGCCCTCCGGGCGCTTGGACGGCACCACGGAGACGATCTCCGGAATCACGTCGCCCGCGCGGCGCACGAAGACGGTGTCGCCCTTGCGCACGTCCTTGCGGCGCAGCTCGTCCTCGTTGTGCAGCGTGGCGCGCGCCACCGTCACGCCGCCCACCTTCACCGGCTTCAGGTGCGCCACCGGCGTGAGCGCGCCCGTGCGGCCCACCTGGATGCCGATGTCCTCCACCGTGGTGGACTCCTCCTCCGGCGGGAACTTGTAGGCCACCGCCCAGCGCGGGCTCTTGGACACCTGGCCCAGGCGGCGGCGCAGGTCCTCGTCGTCCACCTTCACCACCATGCCGTCGACCTCGAAGGGCAGGGAGTGGCGGCCCTTCAGGGACTCCTCGTAGCGCTGGCGGACCCCGTCCGCCCCGTCCGCGTGCTGGTAGCGGTTGATGGGCAGGCCCAGCGTCTTCAGGTACTCCAGCTTCTCGGTGTGCGTCTTGAAGGCGGGCACGCCGTCGCCGGGCACGCACTCATAGAGGTAGACGGACAGGGGCCGGGTGGCCGTCTCCCGGGGGTCCAGCTGGCGCAGGCTGCCCGCGGCGGCGTTGCGCGGGTTGGCGAAGAGGGACTCGCCCTGCTCCTCGCGCTTCTCGTTGAGCTTGCGGAAGTCCTCCTTGCGGATGAAGACCTCGCCGCGCACCTCCAGCCGCCTGGGCACCTTCACGCCGTCGTGGGGGAAGAGCTCCAGGGGCAGGCTCTTGATGGTGCGCAGGTTGCCCGTGACGTCCTCGCCGGTGGTGCCGTCGCCGCGCGTGGCGCCCTGCGCGAAGCGGCCGTCCTCGAAGCGCAGGGAGATGGCCAGGCCGTCCAGCTTGGGCTCGCACACGTAGCCCACCTGGGAGAGGCCCGTCTGCTTGCGGATGCGCTCGTCGAACTCCGTCAGCCCGGCGTCATCGAAGATGTTCGCCAGGGACAGCATCTGCGTGGTGTGCACCACCTGCCCGAACGCCTCCACCGCCGCGCCGCCCACGCGCTGGGTGGGCGAGTCCGGCGTCACGAGCTGGGGGTAGCGCTCCTCCAGCGCCTGGAGCTCGCGCATCAACGTGTCGTACTGGGCGTCGCTGATTTCCGGCGCGTCCAGCACGTAGTAGCGGTGGTTGTGGTGGGCCAGCTCCTGACGGAGCGCTCGGGCGCGGGCTTCGGCTTTCGGGAAGGTGTCCACGGGGTGTGTCCTTACCCCAATTCAGGGGCGCGGCCAGTCGCGCACGCCCCGCGTTGGAGGAGGAGCACTCTACCGGCACCACCTGACGGGCCTGCTCCCCGGCTCGGGAAGGGGGACCCGGGGGCGCGTGTTCCAGCAGGGAGGCGCAGCCGCCGCCCCATTAGGCCCGAATTTCAGCTACATAGCGGATTTCCTGTTGGCAATACCCCCGCCCTCCAGTGCAACCCCCTGAAAAACGGGACAGAGCCAGGCACGGATGCCTTGACAGCTCTGGAGACGGTCAATAGTTTCCAACGCGATTCCTGGCGCAGGGGTTCCCCCGGCGCCGACTCTTCCCAACCACAGGCCCACGCGCCCTCCGGTCCGTTCCCAGGACTTGGGTGGTGCTGCCCCCCTGGAAGGTGCTTCCGAGCGCCGCGCGGACGGATCGCCGTCCCGCGTACAGCCTGCCCGAGCCTTCGGGCGATTCCCCCCTATTCCGTCCGCAGACCGTCATGGCCAAAGCCCGTTCCCCCCGAGAGAAGGTAGTCGAGCCCGAGTTCACCGACGAGAAGCCCCGTCGCAAGCGCGCGGCGGCGAAGGAGGCGGAGAAGCCCGCGTCCCGGTCGCGCCGTGCGCCCGCTCGTCGTGAAGAGGCTCCCGCCGAGGAGGCCGAGGCCCCCGAGGTCGCCGCGGAGGCGCCCCGCCCGGTGCTCACGCCCATCTCCCGTCCCGTGCGCGACGACGAGCTCCAGGAGATGGGCGGCACGCCGGACGAGGAGGGCGCCGAGGAGGCCTCCCCGTCCGCCCCGCTGGAGTCCGCGGAGGGCCCCGCCATCACCGAGGTGGAGCGCGACGGCACCCCGATGCAGGTCATCAAGCTCAATGACCTGAAGCGGATGAAGATCACCGACCTGGCGAAGATGGCCCACGACACGGGCATCGAGGGCTACCAGGGGCTGAAGAAGCAGGACCTCATCTTCGCGCTGCTGGGCGGCATCGCGGACAAGCGCTTCGAGGTCCACGCGGAGGGCGTGCTGGAGCTCCTGAGCGACGGCTTCGGCTTCCTGCGCAGCGCGGACAGCGACTACCAGCCGTCCCCGGACGACATCTACGTGTCCCCGTCGCAGGTGCGCCGCTTCAACCTGCGGCCCGGCGACACGGTGACGGGCCCCATCCGCCAGCCCCGCGAGGGCGAGCGCTTCTTCGCGCTCCAGAAGGTGGACAAGGTCAACTTCGCGGACCCCATGTCGGACGCGGCGCGCGAGCGCATCCTGTTCGACAACCTCACGCCGCTCTACCCGACGCGCAAGCTCAAGCTGGAGCACGAGTCGTCGGAGATGACCACGCGCATCATCGACATGTTCTGTCCCATCGGCCTGGGCCAGCGCTGTCTCATCGTGGCGCCTCCGAAGGCCGGCAAGACGGTGCTCCTGCAGAACATCGCGCACGCCATCAGCCGCAACCACCCGGACGTCTACCTCATCGTGCTGCTCGTGGACGAGCGCCCGGAGGAGGTGACGGACATGGAGCGCAGCGTGCGCGGCGAGGTGGTGTCCTCCACCTTCGACGAGCCCGCCACGCGCCACGTGCAGGTGGCGGAGATGGTCATCGACAAGGCCAAGCGCCTGGTCGAGCAGAAGTACGACGTCTGCATCCTGCTGGACTCCATCACCCGCCTGGCGCGCGCCTACAACACGGTGGTGCCCGCGTCCGGGAAGATCCTGTCCGGCGGCGTGGACGCCAACGCGCTCCACAAGCCCAAGCGCTTCTTCGGCGCGGCCCGCAACATCGAGGAGGGCGGCAGCCTCACCATCATCGGCACGGCGCTCATCGACACCGGCAGCCGCATGGACGAGGTCATCTTCGAGGAGTTCAAGGGCACGGGTAACTCCGAAATCGTCCTGGACCGGAAGTTGATGGAGAAGCGCATCTTCCCAACGCTCGACATCAACAAATCCGGCACCCGCAAGGAGGAGCTCCTCTTGTCTCCGGCGGACCTGGTGCGCATTACGGCGTTGCGCCAGGTGCTCCACCCGTTCACCCCCATCGACGCGATGGAGTTCGTGCTCAAGCACATGCGTCCGACGGCGGCGAACGCGGAGTTCCTGGGCTCGATGAACCGGTAGTCGCCTCTCCGGCCCAAGGAGCCCCCCATGCGTCGTGCCCGCCTCCCGCGTCTGGTCGCCCGCGTCGCCGCGGGCCTCGCCCTGGGGCTCGGGGCCGGGTGCGACCTCGGGGTGGAGGACCTGCCCATCGGGGACACCCCGCCGGTGCTCTCCGACCAGGTCTGCTACGACGACTCGGACTGCGTGGCGAACGCGTGCTGCGGCGAGGGCACCGCCATCACCCACCGCGACGTCGGGCCGGACTGCTCCGGCGTGCGGTGTGACGGGACGTGCCCCCCCAACAGCGTGGACTGCGGCCGCTGCATCCCCACGTGCCGCAACGCGCGCTGCGCCGCCGCCTGTCAGTAGCGGGCGGCCGCTTCGCGCGGCTCAGCTGACCAGCCCGCCGGCCACGTTCACCGGCGGATCCCTCAAGGGCAGCGTCACGCGGAAGGTGGTGCCGCCGCCCGGCGTGTCCTCCACGTCGATGCGGCCCTGGTGCGCCTCCACCACCTGGCGCGACACCCAGAGCCCCAGGCCCAGGCCGCCGTAGTGGTGCGTGGACACGGCGCGCTCGAAGCGCTCGAAGATGCGCTCGCGGTCCTCCGGCTTGATGCCGATGCCGTGGTCCACCACGGACAGGCGCACGACCTCGCCGTCCGGCTGCAGCGTCACGTCCACGGGCCGGCCCCGGCCGAACTTCAGCGCGTTGGCGACCAGGTTGTGCACCACCTGGGAGATGCGCGACGGGTCGAAGGTGCCCGTCACCGGGCCCTTCACGTCCACGGTGAGCGGCGTGCCGTCCCTGCGCGCCTCCTCCGCCGCGAAGCGCGTCACCTCCACCAGCAGGTCGCCCAGGTCCACGTCCGTGCGGGTGAGCTTCAGCCGGCCGCTGGTGATCTGCGACACGTCCATCAGCACGTCCACGAGCGAGGCCAGCCGGCGGATGAAGGCCCGGGCCTGCTTCAGGCGCTCCAGCGCCTTGGACGGCCCGTCCCGGCTCAGGCCGCGCTCCACCAGCTCCAGGTGCAGCTGGAAGGCCGCCAGCGGCGTGCGCAGCTCGTGCGCCGCCACGGAGAGGAAGTCGTCGCGGGCGCGCAGCGCCTCGGCCAGGCCCTCCGCGCGGGCGCGCTCGTCGGCCATCTCCCCGCGCATCCTCGCGAGCTTCAGGTTGGACGCGATGCGCGCGAGCAGCTCCCCCGCGGAGAAGGGCTTCACCAGGTAGTCATCCGCGCCGGACGCCAGGCCCTGCACCGTGGCCTCCTCCCCGGCCTTCGCGGACAACAACAGGATGGGCAGCTCGCGCGTGGTGGGCGCGGCGCGCAGGGCCCGCAGGAGGCCCATGCCGTCCAGCTTCGGCATCATCACGTCCGACAGCACCAGGTCCGGCGGCCGGGCCAGCGCGGCCTCCAGGCCCTTCTGGCCGTCCGTCGCCACCTCGACGTCGTACTCGGCGGACAGCACGCGCTGGATGTAGTCGCGCATGTCCCGGTTGTCGTCCACCAGCAGGATTCGCGCGCGGGGCGCGGGGCTCCCGTCGTGGCCGTCCGGAGCGGGCGGGGCGCGGTGCGTGGACTGGGTGCGGTCCTTGGGCTTCGCGGTGCTCCAGAGCAGCGCCTCCTCGACGTAGGCGGACGTGGCCTCGCGCGCCGCGGAGCGCGGCCGGGCGGTGGTGCGGATGCGCTCCGGCGGCAGGTGCGCATGGCCGAGGGGCAGCTCCACCGTGAAGACGCTGCCCACGCCCTCCTGGCTGCGCGCGGACACGGTGCCGCCGTGCAGCCGCGCGAACTCCTGCACCAGCGCCAGCCCGATGCCGCTGCCCTCCACCGTGCGCGACGGCGAGCCCGACACGCGGTGGAAGCGCTCGAAGAGGCGGGGCAGCTCCTGCGCGGGAATGCCCGAGCCGGTGTCCTCCACCTCCAGCGCCACCCGCTGCCCGTGCTCGCGCAGGCGCAGCGTGACGTCGCCCTGGAGCGTGAACTTGAACGCGTTGGAGATCAGGTTGAGGACGATCTGCTCCCACAGGTCCGGCGCCACGTAGACGGGCTGGGAGAGGGGCGGACAGTCCACCGTGAGCTTGAGGCCCGCGCGCTCCATGGCGGAGCGGAAGCTGGACGCGGCGTCCTTCGTCAGCGCGGCCAGGTCCGCGGGCACGAAGCGCTCCTCCTTGGGGCCCGCCTCCAGCCGGGACAGGTCCAGGAGGGCGTTCACCAGCTTGAGCAGGCGCCCGGCGTTGCGGTGCACCCGCTCCATCTCCTTGCGGACCTCGTCCGACAGCGGGCCCGCGCGCCCGGCGAGCAGGTCCTCCGTGGGGCCCAGCATCAGCGTCAGCGGCGTGCGGAACTCGTGGCTGACGTTGGCGAAGAACTCCGACTTGAGCCGGTCCAGCTCCCCCAGCTGCTCGTTCGCGACGCGCAGCTGCTGGTTCGCCTCCTGGATCTGCTGGGCGCGCCGGAAGATCTCGCCCTCCATCTCGTCCGCGCGGGCCCGGAGCTCGGCGTGCTGGCGGAGCTGCTCCTCGTCCAGGTGCTTCAGGCGGATGAAGTCGGTGACGTCCTCCACGCGGTGGATGACGTAGCGCACCTCGCCGTCCTCGCCGAAGACGGGCGTGTTCAGCGGGCTCCAGTAGCGCAGCTCGAACCCGCCGCCGGCCTCCTTGGGGCGGGGGATGTCGTACTGCTGGACGGCCATCGCGTCCGGGGTGCGCGTCCTCACCGCGCGCTCCAGGGACGCGCGCAGGTTGGCCACCCCGCTGGCGTGCGGGTCCTGCGGGTTGTCCGGGAAGACGTCGAAGATGTTGCGGCCCAGGATGTCCTCACGCCGCGTCCGCGTGGCGCGCAGGTACGCGTCCGTCACCGCGATGATGACGAACTCCGGCGTCAGCACGAGGTACGGGTTGGGCGCGGCTTCGAACAGGCTCCGGTAGTCCGGAGCCGGTGAGGGGGAGGGGGGCATCACGCATGTCCTCGGATGCGGAGGAATGGGTGGAATTAGTCACTCACCCCCCGGGATGACCAGGGGGGAAGTGGGACCCGGCCCCTGGTTTTCCACCGGTGGACGCTTCGCGGGAGGCGGGTGTCCCGCCACGCTGGAGAAGTTCAGGCCGCCGGGGCGGCGTCCGTGGCTGCGACCGCCTGCTGGGGCGTCGGGGCCACCAGCGGGGGCGGCTGCGCCTTGAGGCGCGCATAGTCGAAGCAGGCCACGGCGATGGAGGCCACCGGCACCGCGAAC
This sequence comes from Corallococcus sp. RDP092CA, assembly GCF_041903675.1. Classification (NCBI taxonomy): domain Bacteria; kingdom Pseudomonadati; phylum Myxococcota; class Myxococcia; order Myxococcales; family Myxococcaceae; genus Corallococcus; species Corallococcus sp. RDP092CA. The sequence continues at coordinate 33,097 of NZ_JAYESI010000010.1, forward strand.
AGCGCGCCCCAGAGGCCGAAGAGCTTCTCGCCCGCGATGAGGGAGAAGGCCACCACCACGGGGTGGATGCGCGCGGCCTCGCCCATGATCTTCGGGTTGAGGAAGTACGCCTCCAGCGCGTGGATGCCGATGATCCACAGCAGGAGCGCGACGCCCTTCTGGAAGCCGTCCGCCAGCGCGATGAGGACGATGGGCACCGAGCTGATGATGGTGCCGAAGATGGGGATGAGGCTGAAGAGCGTGGCGATGGTGGCCAGCAGGAAGGCGAACTTCACGCCGAACAGCAGCAGGCCCACCAGCGTGAGGCCGCCGTTCACCAGGCAGATGGTCACCTGGCCGCGCACCACGCCGGACAGGGACTTGTCGATGCGGGCCACCAGCGTCTTCGCGTCGGGCAGGAACTCCGCGGGGATGAGCGTGCCGAAGTAGCGGCGGATGGCCTGCGCGTCGATGGAGAAGAACGCGGCGACCATGAGGATGAAGAACAGCATGAAGACGCCGGTCAGCACCTCCGTGACGATGCGGCGCGACACGTTGACGATGTCCGCCAGGTTCTCCTTCACGAGCAGCGTCACGCGCGCCACCGCGTCCGTGAGCATCTGCTCCAGGTCCAGCGCCAGGTTGAAGCCGCCGGAGGCGCCCGCCGCGCCCTCCATGGCCCGGTCCGACAGGGCCACGGGGATGCCGTACACGTTGAGCCACTCCTCCGCGCGCTGCGCGAGCGACTGCACGTGCTCCGGCGTGAGCGCGCTGGCGAAGCTGGCCATCTCGCGGCTGATGCGCGCCACCTCGCGGTAGAGCTGCGGCACCAGCGCGACGAAGAAGAGGTACACCGCGAGGAAGAACCCCGCGTAGATGAGCAGGATGGCCACCCAGCGCGGCACGCCGCGGCCGGCCACGCGCAGCCGCGTGATGCGCGCCACCAGCGGCTGCACCAGGTACGCGATGAGCGCCGCGCCCGCGAAGGGCATCACCACCGAGCGCAGGGCGAAGAGCGTCACCGCGAGGGCCACCCACAGCCCCGCGAGGAGGAGCAGGCGCTTGCGGCGTTCGTCGGGGGCGGTGGCATCCACGGGCTGCGACATGCCTCGGGCTTAGGGCAGCAACCTCCCTCCTGACAAGTTCCCGGCGGAAAGCTTCCGGCGCCCCCGGGCTCCGATGCGCCCCAAGCGTCCGGGAAGGCCGCGCTGACGAGGGCAGGCGGCCGGCCCGGGGCCCGCCCGGTTCAGGCCTGGGGCAGGCGCGCCGTGGCGTCCAGCCGGGCCTCCAGCCGGTCCAGGCACTCGCGCATCAGGGGGCGCTTGATGCGGCCCTGGGTGGCCTCGCCCAGGCCCAGCATCTGCTCCGTGAGCCAGCGGGTGAGGAAGAGCAGGGGGACGCGGTCGTCGGGGGCCAGGCCCCGCTCCAGGTAGCGCTTGTTGCGGACGTAGTCGTCGAAGGCGTCGAACTCGCGGGCCAGGTCCCACTTCGCCAGCCGCAGGGCCTCCGCGTAGACGGCCGGGGCGGGGCGGCGCGTGGCCTCCTGGAAGAGCGCGGTGAACTCGCCCAGGGTGGCCGGCTCCAGGTCCTGCACGGGGGGGGGCCAGGACGCCAGGTCCTTGGCGAGCAGCCGCGCCACCTCGTCCAGGAGGTGGTCCACGAGGGCGACGGGCTTGAGGTCGAAGAGGTGGTCCCAGCGCGAGGGCATGTGTCAGGGGCTGGCGGTGGCGGGCAGCAGGGCGGCCACGGGAAGGGGAGGGGGTTCCAGGGCGGCGACGGACGCGGCCGCCGGGGCCTCAGCATAGCCCAGGGCCAGCTCGCGGCGGATGACCTCCCACACGGACCGGCGGGTGAGCAGCTCGCCGTGGGGCACGCCGGACAGCTCCACATTGAAGACGTTGGGCTGGCCGTCCACGTCCAGCACGGAGGAGGGGAAGCGCGCGATGACGTCGTCGCGCGAGTAGATGGACACGAGCCGCACGTGGCGGGGGAAGGCGCCCACGCCCAGCTGCTTGATGAAGGGCGACACCGGCGTGAGCTGCCACATGCTGCGGCTGAACCAGCCCAGCGTCGCGCAGCCCAGGTAGGCCATGCGCGTGCCCCGGTGCGGCGTGCCCAGGGTGATGAGGCGCTTGACGCGCGTGTCCCCGCCCAGCCGCTTCACGTAGTACGTGCCGATGAGGCCGCCCTTGGAGTGGCCGATGATGGTGAGCGGCCCCATGCCCGGGTGGCGCTCGTAGAGCCGGTCCACCTTCCCCTGGACCTTGCGCGCCAGCTCGTCGATGCGGTGCGTGTTGAAGCGGTCCATCGTGCCGCCCAGGTGGATGGACCAGACGCAGTAGCCCTCGCGGCGCAGGCGGTGCTCCAGCACCTCCAGGACGCGGCGCGTGCTGAAGAAGCCGTGCAGCAGGAGCACCGGCCTCTGGCAGCGCTTGAAGTCCGTGCGGCGCACGACCTGGTTGCCGCGCGGATCCAGGTCCACGTAGCTGGCCAGGTACTTCAGCTGGCACTTCAGCTTCCGGTACTGCATCACGAGCGGATTCATCCCCAGCCCCCGTCCCTCCTGGACGGTGCAGGGACCGCCGTCCGGGACCACGGGGGAGAAGCTAGGGAGCGCGTCACCCCTCGGCCTGGATCCGCGCGCGGCCTCTGTCCGCTTTCGCGCGTCCGGTGGTCCGGACCCGGAAGGTCCGGTCAGGTGAAGTGTTCGAGGAAGTTCATCAGCACCCGGTGCGCGGATGGCGTCGGGGTGATGCCGGCGAGGAGCCGGTGGACGGCCCCGCCCTCGGGGAGGCCGGCCTCGCGCGCGGCCGCCTCCAGCGCGTCCTCGCGGGCGAGGATGACCGCGCGCATGGCGTCCGTGGGCATCTCCGGGTGGAACTGCACGCCGCGCACGTTGGGCCGGAAGGCGAGCGCCTGGGTCGCGGTGTTGGCGTTGCTCGCGAGCACCGTCGCTCCCGCTGGCAGGCGGGAGACGATGTCCTCGTGGGTCTCCTGGACGGCGAAGCGCTCCGGCAGGCCGGTGAACAGCGGATCCGCGCGGCCCTCGGGTGAGAGCGTCACCTCCACGGTGCCCGTCTCGCGGCCGTTGGGGTTGCGCGTCACCTGGCCGCCGTAGGTCTCCGCGAGCAGCTGTTGGCCAAAGCACACGCCGAGCACGGGGATGCCCTGCTCGCCCGCCTCCGCCATGAAGGCGCCCGCGCGCTCCATCCACGGCTCGCGCCGCGTCACCGACAGGGGCGAGCCCGTCATCATCACCGCGTCGTAGCCCCTCGCGTCCCGGGGCAGGGGCGCGCCCCTGTGCACGGGGAGGATGTCGAAGCGCTGACCGGACAGTCCGATGGTTTGCAGAAACCACCGCTCGTAGTCGCCCACGGAGCGCTGGACCGGGGTCGCCGCGTCGCCGGCTTTCAGCAGCAGGACGTTCTTCATGGGGGCAGGTTGCCGCGTCATGGCCCCAGTCCTACCGTGTCCAGCCATCCGTGTCCGGTGCCCGCCACTTCCAGGTCGCTCGCGCGCCGTGCTCACCCGAGGCCTCGCCATGACCGACGCTCGTTCGCTCACTCCCAAGCTCCCCGTGCTCAAGCTGCTCATCGACGGGCAGCAGGTGGACCCCGTCGAAGGGGGCACCTTCGCGGTGGTGAACCCCGCCACCGGCCAGAAGCTGGCGGACGTGCCCGCGGGCACCGCCGCGGACGTGGACCGCGCGGTGAAGGCCGCGCGCCGCGCCTTCGAGTCCGGGCCGTGGGGGAAGATGACCGGCCGCGAGCGCGGCAGGCTGATCCGCAAGCTGGCGGACCTGCTCTACGAGCGCCGCGAGGAGTTCGCGCTCATCGAGTCCCTGAACAACGGCAAGACGTTCAAGGACGCCATCCGGGGGGACGTGGCGCCGGCCGCCGCGACGCTCGCGAGCTTCGCGGACATGGCCAGCACCATCACGGGCGAGGTGCTGCCGGTGGACGGCCCCTTCCACACCTACGCGCTCAAGGAGCCGGTGGGCGTGGTGGGCGCCATCGTGCCGTGGAACTACCCCACGTGCATGCTGGGCTGGAAGCTGGGGCCCGCGCTGGCCGCCGGCTGCACGGTGGTGGTGAAGCCCTCCGAGTACACGCCGCTCACCGCCCTCAAGCTGGGCGCGCTGGCGCTGGAGGCGGGCTTCCCGCCTGGCGTCATCAACGTCATCACCGGCCTGGGCGACCCCGCGGGCGAGGCGATCGCCCGGCACCCGGACGTGGACAAGATCTCGTTCACCGGCTCCGGCCGCACCGCGCGCCGGCTGTTGCAGGCGTCCGCCGCGAGCAACCTGAAGAAGCTGACGCTGGAGCTGGGGGGCAAGAGCCCGCAGCTCATCTTCCCGGACGCGGACTTCGACCGCGCGGTGGACGCGTGCTTCTGGGGCATCTTCGGAAACAAGGGCGAGACGTGCAACGCGGGCAGCCGCGTGCTGGTGCACCAGGACGCCTACGACGCGTTCGTCGCGAAGCTCGCGGAGAAGGCGCGCACGATGAAGGTGGGCGACCCGCTGGACGCGGCCACGGAGATGGGCGCGCTGGTGAGCCAGAAGCAGCTGGACGTGGTGCTGGGCTACATCGAGAGCGGCAAGCAGCAGGGCGCGAAGCTGCTCGCGGGCGGTGGCCGCGACACGGAGGGCTTCAAGGCGAAGGGCTGCTTCGTGAAGCCCACCATCTTCGGCGACGTGAAGCCGGACATGAAGATCGCCCAGGAGGAGATCTTCGGCCCGGTGCTCAGCTGCCTGCGCTTCCGCGACGACGCGGAGGCCCTCTCGCTGGCGAACAGCACGCAATACGGCCTGGCCGCGTCCATCTGGACCGGTGACGTGGCCAAGGCCCACGCGCTGGCGAAGCAGGTGAAGAGCGGCGTGGTGTGGATCAACTGCTTCAACGAGTTCGACGACGCGGCGCCCTTCGGTGGCTACAAGGAATCCGGCTGGGGCAAGGACCTGGGCCACCACGCGCTGGACGGCTACCTCCAGACGAAGGCCGTGTGGACGAGGCTGCCGTCCCCCTGACGCCGCCGTGCGCTGCGCCTGGTTCTCTCGCTCCCTCTTCCGCATGACGAAGAAAAGGAAGGTCCGCATGGCATCGCGTCCCAAGGCCAAGGTGCTCACCCATCCGGCGATGGCCCGCCGGGCCCGCGCGAAGGAGCGGAGCGAGGGCGGGCCTCGCGCGGTGCCTGGACAGGCGGGGGACCTGGACTCCCTGCGCCGGTGGATGGACGAGAAGAACGTCCGCAAGGTGAAGGTGGGCGCCATCGACATGGATGGCGTCTGGCGCGGCAAGTACATCTCGCTGGAGAAGTTCTACAGCGCCGCGAAGAGCGGCCTGGGCTTCTGCGACGTCGTCTTCGGCTGGGACCTGGGCGACGACCTGCTGGACAACACGAAGGTGACGGGCTGGCACACGGGCTACCCGGACACGCCCGCGAAGGTGGACCTGTCCACCGCGCGCATCATCCCGTGGGAGCCGGACACCGCGGCGTTCCTCCTGGACTTCGCGAACCCGGACGGGACGCCCTTCGAGGCGAGCCCCCGCCAGCTGCTCCAGAAGATGGGCCAGCGCGCGCGCAAGCTGGGCTTCCTGCCGAAGTTCGGCGCGGAGTACGAGTTCTTCCTCTTCAAGGAGGGGCCGCAGAGCCTGCATGACAAGGGCTTCCAGAACCTCACGCCGCTGACGCCGGGCATGTTCGGCTACTCGTGGCTGCGCACGTCGCTGAACGCGCCGCTGGTGCACGCGCTCATCGACGGGTGCAACGCGTTCGGGCTCAACATCGAGGGCTTCCACACGGAGACGGGCCCCGGCGTCTTCGAGGCCGCCATCCGCTACGACACGCTGGAGCTGGCCGCGGACCGCGCGGCGCTGTTCAAGACGGTGGTGAAGGAGATCTGCGCGAAGCACGGGGTGTCCGCGTGCTTCATGGCCAAGGTGAGCTCGAAGCTGCCCGGCTGCTCGGGCCACGTGCACCAGTCGCTGTGGAACCTGAAGGACGAGGAGAACCTCTTCCACGACCCGTCGCAGAAGCACGGCATGAGCAAGCTGATGCGGCACTACATCGGCGGGCAGGTGGCGCTGATGCCGGAGCTCACGGCGCTCTACTGGCCCACCATCAACAGCTACAAGCGCAGCGTGGAGAACACCTGGGCGCCCACCACCGCGACGTGGGGCCTGGAGAACCGCACCTGCGCCATCCGCGTCATCGGCGACAGCGGCAAGTCCATGCGCATCGAGTACCGCCAGCTGGGCGCGGACATGAACGCGTACATCGGCATGGCGGTGAGCCTGGCCGCGGGCCTGTGGGGCATCGAGAACGAAGTCGAGCCGCCCGCGCCCGTGCTGTCCAACGCCTACGAGGCGAAGCACGCGAAGCCGCTGCCCCGCAACCTGAAGGACGCGGTGGCCCTCTTGAAGCACAGCGAGCGCGCCCGCGAGCTGCTGGGTGACGGCTTCGTCGACCACTTCGTGCGCACCCGAGAGTGGGAGGTGCGCCAGTACGAGCGGGCGGTCACCTCCTGGGAGCTGGAGCGCTACCTGGAGCTCATCTGAAGGAGGACCTTCCATGAAGCCTTTCGACATTCCCTCGGAGCCGCGCGTCACGGAGATGTCGTGGCCCACGCGCATCGTGTTCGGCGCGGGCGCGCTCCAGCGGCTGCCCGCGCACGCGGCGCGGCTGAACATGAAGCGCCCGCTGCTGGTGACGGACGCGGGCGTGGTGAAGGCGGGGCTCGCCACGCGCGTGATGGAGGTGCTCAAGGGCGCGGGGATGGACTGCGCGGTGTTCGACCGCGTGGAGCCCAACCCCACGGAGCGCGACGTGTTCGCGGGCCTGGAGGCATACCGCGCGCACAAGGCGGACGGCATCGTCGCGCTGGGGGGCGGCAGCGCGCTGGACGCGGGCAAGCTGGTGCAACTGCTCACCACGCACGAGCCGCCGCTCAGCCGCTACGACGACGCGAAGGGGGGCGACCAGTACGTGCGCGACGACCTGCCTCCGCTCATCGCCATCCCGACGACGGCGGGCACGGGCTCGGAGGTCGGGCGCTCCGGCGTGGTGACGCTGGCGGACACGGGCCGCAAGACGGTCATCTTCAGCCCGTACCTGCTGCCGAAGGTGGCCGTCATCGACCCGGAGCTGACGCTGGGCCTGCCTCCGTCCGTCACGGCGGCCACGGGCATGGACGCGCTCACCCACTGCATCGAGGCGTATGTCGCGAATGGCTTCCATCCGCTCGCGGACGCGGTGGCCATCGACGGGGTGGCGCGCGTGGGGCGCTCGCTGGTGACGGCGGTGAAGGAGGGCCGCGACCTGGCGGCGCGCACGGACATGATGGTGGCGGCGATGGAGGGCGCCATGGCCTTCCAGAAGGGCCTGGGCGCGAGCCACGCGCTGGCGCACGCGCTGACGCCCATCTCCCACGTGCCGCACGGCCTGGCCAACGCCATCGTCCTGCCCGCGGTGATGGAGTTCAACCGCGCGTCCTGCACGGCGCGGCTGGCGCGCATCGCCACGGCGCTGGGGGACACGTCCAACGCGCGCGAGGAGGTGCTCGCCGCCAACGCCATCGACCGCGTGCGCAAGCTGGCGGCGGCCGTGGGGATTCCCGCGCGGCTGCGCGAGGCGGGCGTGAAGGAGCAGGACCTGGAGCACATCGCGCAGAAGGCCTTCCAGGACGCGTCGCACCAGGGGAACCCCCGCTCCGTGACGGAGGCGGACCTGCTGGCCATGGCCCGCGCGGCGTACTGAGAAGCGGCTTCACGCCGACTTGATTTCAGCGTGTTTCAGCGGGGCCTCTTCCGAGGGAAACGGGAGGGGCCCCGCGCCTTTGGCGCGGTTGAATCAACCCGGGCCGCCCCCGTCAGAAGGTTCAGAACGCAGCGACAACGCGGCTCAACGGATGCAGGTCATGAAGGCGATGCTCAAGAAGATGGTGGTGGCTGTGGCGCTCGTCGCGAGCACCCCGGTGATGGCGGCGGACTTCCACGCCGCCAGCCCCCTCGTGAGCCGTCAGGACCAGGCCCGCATGGAGCGCGAGCGTCAGGAGCGTGAGCGTCAGGCGCGGCTGGAGCGCGAGCGGATGGAACGGGCGCGTCAGGAGCGTGAGCGTCAGGCGCGGCTGGAGCGCGAGCGTCAGGAGCGGGCGCGCAAGGAGCGCGAGCGGCTGGCGAAGCTGGAGCGGGCGCGGCTGGAACGGGAGCGCCTGGCGCGGCTGGAGCGGGAACGGCAGGAGCGCGAGCGGCTGGCGCGGCTGGAGCGCCAGCGTCAGGAGCGCGAGCGGCTGGCGCGGCGCGACTCGCGGTACAGCGGTGGCTGGGTGAACTGAGCGGCCATGGCGTCACAGCCTGAAGCAGTACGGAGGCCCGGGGGCGGACATCCACCCTCGGGCCTCTTCGCGTCTGGCGGTCAGTGGGCGGAGGACTCCACGGGCGCCGCGCGGGGGCCCGCATCCCGTGCCGCGTCGCCCGCGTCCATGCCCCCTCCTGTCCGCGTTGGCTCGCCTGTCTCCGGCGTGAACTCCAGCGTCTCCATGTAGATGCGGCCCGGCAGCCGCAGGTCCATGGCGGTGACGCGCTCGCGGTCCCGCAGGTCGTAGAGCTGCCGCGCCACGGAGTTCGCCAGCACGCGCTCGTCGGAGAAGAAGACGTAGACGCGCACCTTCCCCTCCTGCACCGGCACGCGGAAGTGGGTGTTGGCGACGGGCTGGTTCGCGGAGCAGCGGATGGCGCGGTTCTCTCGCGTCAGCGTGAGCTGTCGCATGACGCCCTTCTCCGACATGGTGAAGAGCATGCAGTAGGGGAGCTGCCCCTCGGCGGGGATGACCTCCATGGTCGCGGGGCCCGTCCGCTTCACCTGTGCGCGCGCCACCTTCGCGGGCGGCGTGGCATCAGGGCAGCCCACGGCGCCAGCGCCCAGCGCCATCACCGTCAACAAGCCCGTCCAGCGCGTCACGTGTTCTTCCCAGGGAAGGTGGAGTACCGGCGCGCGAGCCTACTCGACGCAACAGGAGGGACGTGCACTGGAGGAGGGCTCGCTTCAGCCCTTTCCCGGTTCCGTCGACATCCGGGAGGCTCGACACCGCCCGGGCTCCCTGCCTGTGCGAAGTGGCTTCATCCGGGCTCGATTTCAGAGTGTTTCAGGGGACCTCTCCCGAGGAAAACAGGAGGGGGCGCGTAGCCTGGAAGGGTTGAATCAGCCGGGGCCACCACCGTCAGAAGGTTCAGAACGCAGCGACAACGCGGCTCAACGGAGGCGGTCATGAAGGCGATGCTCAAGAAGATGGTGGTGGCTGTGGCGCTCGTGGCGAGCTCCCCGGTGATGGCGGCCGACTTCCACGCCGCCACCCCCCTCGTGAGCCGCCAGGACCAGGGCCGCATGGAGCGCGAGCGTCAGGAGCGTGAGCGGCAGGCGCGGCTGGAGCGGGAACGGCAGGAACGCGAGCGTCAGGAGCGCGAGCGGCAGGCCCGGCTGGAGCGCGAGCGTCAGGAGCGCGAGCGTCAGGTGTGGCTGGAGCGGGAACGGCAGGAGCGTGAGCGGCAGGCCCGGCTGGAGCGCGAGCGTCAGGAGCGCGAGCGGCTGGCGCGGCGCGACTCGCGGTACAGCGGCGGCTGGGTGAACTGAGCGGCCACGGCGTCACAGCTCGAAGCAGCGCGAGGCCCGGGGGCGGACATCCACCCTCGGGCCTCTTCGCGTCTGGCGGTCAGTTGGCCAGGGGCTCCATGGTCAGCGTGCGGGTGCCGGCATCCGGGGCGGTGCCGCCATCGGACGTCACCACGCCGCCCGCGCCCACGATCTCGCCTGTCTGTTCCGGCTCGCCCACCTCCGGCGTGAACTCCAGCGTCTCCACGAAGACGCGCCCTGGCAGCCGCAGGTCCATGGCGGTGACGCGCTCGCGGTCCCGCAGGTCGTAGAGCTGCTGCGCCACGGAGCCCGCCGGCACGCGCTCGTCGGAGAAGAAGACGTAGACGCGCACCATCCCCTCCTGCACCGGCACGCGGAAGCTGGTGTTCGCGACGGGCCGGTTGGCGTCGCAGCGGATGGAGCGGTTCTCCCGCGTCAGCGTGAGCTGCCGGATGACGCCCTTCTCCGACATGGTGAAGAGCATGCAGTAGGGGAGCTGCCCCTCGGCGGGGATGATCTCCATGGTCGCGGGGCCCGTCCGCTTCACCTGCGCGCGCACCACCTTCGCGGGTGGCTTCGCATCGGGACAGCCCGCGAGGCCCACGCTCACCGCCATCACCGTGAACAAACCCTTCCAGCGCGTCATGTGTCTCTCTCCTGGGAAGGTGGAATCGCCGACAGTGGAAGCCTACCCCGGCCTCATGCCCCCCCGTCTTCTCCGCTTGTCGTGGTGGCCTGCCAGGCCACCGAGTGCACGGTCGTGCACATGTCTTCCTGCGTCATCCGGCCCGAGCTACTCCGGGCGCTGGTAGACGATGATCTGCGGCGTCTCGTCCAGGTACAGCCCGGTGGCGGGCGTGCGCGTGCCGAAGGCCTGCCACGTGAGGAACTCGTGCTCGCGGAACTCCTGGTGGTACTGGTACGCGACGATGTCCGCGTCGAACGGGCTGTTCACCGGCCGCACGTCCGCGCGCAGCATGCCGTTGCGCTGGTAGTCGCGGAACGAGAAGCCGTTCACCTCGTGCAGGTAGATGCGCGCGCCCGGCTTCGCGTGTTCGTTGATCCACGGCAGCACGCCGGTGACGTGGCTGGACCAGAACTGCCGCTGCATGCCCAACGTCGCCGCGCCCGGCAGCCCGCCCGCGAGCTCCGAGTACGCCGCCGTGCCGTAGGGGAACACCCGCACCAGCGCCATCAGCGCGGGCACCAGGAGCAGCGCGAACACCGGCACCGTCACCGCCAGCGGTGACAGCGAGGGCCGCCGCGCCTTCAGCACCTCCCACAGCGCGAAGCAGCCGCGCGCCACCGCGGCGCCCGCGAGGATGCCCAGGAAGGGCATGGACGGGAACCAGTGCTTCACGCCGCCGAAGTGCGGCACCTGCGGGTGGCTGATGATGAGGATGGACGTCACCGCGTTCACGCCCACCAGCGCCTCCGACGCGGTGGGCATCCGCACCCACTCGCGCGTGCGGGCGCTCAGGCTCAGCAGGGCGCGGCCCACGAGCGCGACGAAGCCCGTCACCATGGGCGCGAAGAGGCTGGTGGGCACCGTCAGCGCCGTCTTCACCACCACGTAGGTGAGCGGGAAGGGCGGCCCGCGCATCAGCGTGCCCAGGTAGAACCAGGCGTAGTGGTTGTGCGTCGCGTGGAAGGCCAGGTACCACGCGGTGCGGTCCACCGGCGCGTGCCAGAGGTAGGGCCAGTGCAGGTAGAAGATGACGGGGCCCAGCACCGCCATCGCCGCCAGCGGCACCAGCGCCCGCGTCACCGGCAGGCTCACCCGCTCCAGGTCCCGCAGCAGCAGCTCGCTGCCCACCGCCAGGCCCAGGAAGAACAGCGTGTGCGGGCTCAACAGCAGGAACTTCTTCTGGAACCCGGCGGCGCCGCCCAGGAACACCACCAGCAGGCCGTACAGCACGGCCACCGCCGCGAACAGGCCCACGAAGCGGCCCAGCCGCACGCGGGCCGCTGCGTTGCCTTCGCTCGCCTGCCACGCGCGCCACAGCGCGAACGGCGACAGCACGAACGGCATGAAGAGGGCGTTGTGCTTCGTGGCGATGGCCAGGCCGAACGCCACGCCGCACGCGATGCCCCAGCGGGTGCTCTCCAGCGCGCGCCAGAAGCAGTACACGACCAGCAGCCACATCGCGGCCACCGGCATGTCGAAGCACGCCAGCTCCGCGTTGAAGTACTGGCGGGGCACCAGCAGGAAGGAGAGGGCGGCGAACCACCCCGCGGTGCGGCCATACAGCGCGCTGCCCAGCAGGAAGCACAGCGCGGGCACCAGCGCCGCCATCGCGAACGCGGGCAGCCGGTAGGCCGTCGCGTCGCGCATGACGCCCAGCGCGTCGTGGAAGAGCAGGTGGCTCAACCCGAACAGCGTCTTCATCAGCGCCGGGTGCTCGTGGTTGTAGTCCCACGCGCGCACGATGGCGCTGTCCGTGAACGCCTGCGCGGGCGAGTGGAGGAGCAGCCGGAACCACTGCGAGTAGCCCTCCGCCGCGGCGAAGTAGACGCTCTCGTCGCGCGTGAAGCCCACCGCGGCTTCCGTGCTCCACAGCGCCACGAACGCCAGCACCCACAGCGCCAGCGCCGTGAGCTTCTCCTCGCGCGTCGCGGGGCGCCCGGTCATCTGGAGCGTCACGGCCTCACCCCCACCGCGGGCTCCAGCGCCATCACGTCCAGGCAGATCTGCCGCGACTCCGCGTTGTCCGCCTGCGTCCAGACCTTCAGTGTGCGGGGCGGTCCGGGCGGCAGCAGCACCTCCGCCTTCTGCACGCCCTCGCGTCCCGGGGGAATGGTCACGTCCAGCAGCCGCTGGCCCGTGGCGGCGTCATCCACGCCCAGGTGGGAGGTGGAGAGGCGCGGGTCCTTGGGGTGCGCGAACTCGAAGATGATGCCGCCCTCCAGCCGCAGGCCCAGGCCAGAAGGCACGTTGGCGAACTCCGCCACCAGCCGCTGCGCGCCACCGGGCGCGTGCATCCACAGGCAGTGCCGGGGCTCGTAGAAGAGCTCGTGCCACTCCGGCGCCACGTACAGGTGCGGCGGGCCGGGGCAGCGGTGCACGCGTCCGTCGAAGGGGCAGTCCTGGCGCGAGCCGTCCGGCTGCTCCAGGTACACGCGCGCCGCGCTCGCGGACTCGCTCGCTACCCAGTGGCGCGGGCGATAGCGGCCGTTTTCGTAGAGGCGCAGCGACAGCGTGCCCAGGCGCGCCTCGGGGCCCAGCGCCTTGCGGTCGGGGAGGAAGGCCGCGTCGAACGCCGCGGGGTCGGAGCGGGGCAGGTCCGGCTGGCCCAGCACCCAGATGCGCGGGTGCGCGCTCAGGTCCGCGCGGTCCGACTCCAGCCACCCGTACACGGGCACCGACGGCGGCACGAAGAGGCGGGCGCGCTCCGTCCACCAGGGGAACAGCAGCACCGCGTCCCCGGGGCGCGCGTCGCGGGCCAGCACGTCCGCCACGGCGCGCTCGTCCGCGTCCGTGGGCAGCCGGCCCGGAAGCCGCAGCTGGAAGGCGATGCACAGCAGGGCGACGAGCAGCAGGGCCCCCAGCTCCACCAGGGGCAACGCGCGCAGGGCCTTAGGACTTGGCAAGACGGATCTTCTGCTCGCTCTTTTCGCGGCAGAAGGTGCAGAAGATGTGGTCGCCCTGGTTGAAGGACGGCGTCCAGGGCGGGTACATCGAGCAGCGCGGATCCAGGCAGTGGTGCAGCTCCCAGAGCGTGCCCAGCTGGTGCAGCGCGTGCCGCGCGATGGCCTTGTAGCCGGACTCCAGGTCCTTGAATGGCGCGATGGAGAGGATCGCCCGGTCCTTGCCGAACTTCGCGAAGCCCGACGTGGGCGCCTTGCCGCTGGGCAGGTCGCGGTCCTTCAGCTTGCGCGAGGTGAGCAGCAGCACCTTGTCGTCCTTGTAGGCCCGGATGCCCTTCACCTCGTCGAGCAGCTTCTCCGCGTCCAGGGGCTCGGACATGCCCGCGGGGATCTCCGCGGAGCCGCTGTGCTCGCTGCCCACGCCGAAGGCCGTGTAGAGCGTGCGGTTGAACTTGGCGAGCTGCTTGTCGTCGAAGGGGTCCAGCGTCACGACGCGAATCACGGGGCGTCACCTCGGCGGGAGGGCCCTCGCGGTGCCGGGCGCGCGCTCGGGCGCGACGCGGGCGGCCGGGAGGGCCGTGGAGTCCTGCGGTTCACTCGTCCTCGGGCGGCTTCGCCTTGGGGGGACGGCCACGCTTCTTCGGCGCGGCGGGCTCCGCGGGCGCGGCGCCCTCGGGCGGCTTGGCCTTGGGCGGACGGCCGCGCTTCTTCGGCGCGGGGGGCTCGGCGCCCGCCAGCGCCTCGGGCTTCGGCTTGGGCGGGCGGCCGCGCTTCTTGGGGGCGGCGGGCTCCGCGCCTTCGGCCGGCTTGGCCTTGGGCGGACGGCCGCGCTTCTTGGGGGCGTCCGCGGCCGCCTCCTCGCCACCCTCCTCGTCGCCGCCCTCCTCGGACGGCTCCTCATCGGACTCCGCCTGCGGCTCCTCGTCCGAGGGCAGGTCCAGCTCGCCGCCCTCCAGCCCGATGAGGTCGCCGTCCAGGTCCATGTCGTCCTCGTCGCCACCGGGCCGCGCGAACTCCGCGGCGGTGCGCTTGGGACGCTCCTTCCCGGGCGGGAAGAGGACGATGTCGATGGAGTCCTCGGCGTTGGCCTCGGCGGTGCCCAGCGCGGCGGCGACCTCCGAGACCAGGAGGTGCCGGGCGTTGTCGTAGAGCTCGCGCTCCTTGGTGGGCAGCGGCCGCAGCTCGCTCAGGACCTGGAGGCCCTTGACGACCTCCGCCAGCCCCAGGATGCCGCCCTGGGTCATGCGGTCCAGGTTGGTGCGCGCGCGCTGCTTCCAGTCCAGGTCCGCCTTGTCACTGTCCGAGCGGAGGAACGCGTAGATCTCCTGCACGTCCGCGGGACTGGCCACCTTGCGGACGCCGATGGAGACGATCTTTCCCTGCGGCACCATCACGACGGCGCCGTCTTCCTCCCGGCGCATGGTGACGAAGGTGAGGCTCTGGCCCGCCACCTCCTTCACGTCGATGGAGGCGACGCGGCAGACCCCCTGGTTGGGGTAGACGACCCGGTCTCCAACCTGAAGCTGGAGTGCAGCGGACCCTTCTGGCATGGCCCCCTCGTGGGCGGGTGGGATGAGCACCGAAGCGAGCGCCGGTCGTAGCACCGTGCCCCGCCGGATGCCACGAGATTACCGGGGAAGCATTGTCATCCGGTGGGCATTGCGCTGCGCCTCCAGCAGCCGGGCCATGACCTCGTGCGCCTGCGCGTCCAGGACGGCGTCGATCTGGGCGTCGGTCGGCCCCTCGCCCGCCGTGCCTCCGGGCCGCGCGTCCACCCGGGTGGAAAGGCCCACCGTGGCCAGCACCGCGATCCCCAGGGCCATCACCGCCAGCAGCTTCTTCATTGAGCGTCCTCCGTGGCGGCCCAGGGTAGGGGCGACGCCCGGATGATCAATTTTTCGGCTACAGGCTGGCGGTGCCCTGTAGCGGCCCGTCGCGCGGCGGCGGTGGCGGCTACGGGTGCAGCGGCGTCACCTCCAGCGTGAGGCCGCCGGAGTTGTCGTTGACGTCGTCGTCCGGGAACGCGAGCCGCAGCCAGGCGGCGCCGCGCATCACCGTGGGCTGGTTGACCTCCAGCACCTCCAGCGTGCCCGGGGCCGTGAGCGGGGACGCGCCCGCGCCGTGCAGCGCGAGCACGCCGCCCACCTCGCCGCCGCCGAAGCCCCGCGTGCGCGCCGGCTCTCCTGCCGAGCGCACGACGACGCGGTAGGTGGTGGCCGGGTCCAGCTCGCGCAGCGTGAAGCCGTCGTGCGGGGACAGCGAGACGGCGTGCCGGCGCGCGTCCAGCAGCAGGGTGGTGATGGCGCCGCTCGCCTGTTCGCGCACGTGCACCTGGAGGGCGCCGCGGTTGTCGTCGGGCCGGTCGTCCCAGAGGAACACGTAGAGGACGGAGGCGTCGCGCACCAGCACCTCATCCGTGCCCACCATGCCGAAGCTGTCGCGCGCGGTGAGCGCCGTGCCGCCCTCCAGGAAGTACACGGCCTGGGACACCGGCAGCGGGCCGCCCACCGACACGCGGCCCTCCACGCGCAGGCCGTAGGTGCGGGACGGATCCAACCGCATGCGCGCCGCCTGGGACGGGGGCACGCGCAGGGCGTGCGCGACCGCGCTGAGCGCGAACGGGCCGCCGGAGGAGTAGCGCGCGAAGGGGGGCGCGTCGTCCGAGGCTAGGCGGGGCAGGGCGCGCGCCACGGCCGCGGACGCGGACTTCGGCATGAGCCTCGCGTGGACCGCCAGCGTGGTGCCGCGCTCGGCGCGCACGCGCTGGCTGAAGGGCACCCTGCCCGGCAGCAGCACCTCCAGCACGTGCTCGCGGTCCGACGGAAGCTGGGTGATGAGCGTGGGCGTCGTCTCCGCGAGCGCCCGGCCGTCCACGCGGATGGTGGCGCCCGCGGGCGAGGAGCTGAGCTCCACCGCGAACGAGTTGGCCCCCCCCATCACCATGCCCAGCCACGTGGCCACGAGCGCGGCCACCGCCACCGGCGCGCCGCGCACCGCCCAGCCGCGCAGCGTGCGGTGCCACGCGGGCTGCGGCTCGGGAGGCATCGCCTGCGGGGGCAGCGGCTGCGTCGTCAAGTCGCCCCGGGGCTCGCCGCGAGGCTCGTTCCAGGCTTCGGCGGCGGAGTGGGGCACCTCCGGCGGCGTGGCGATGGGCGGCGGCTCCGCGACGCCGCTCCAGCGGCCCACCCGCGCGATGAACTCGCGCGGCAGCTGCACCGGCCGGCCGGCCTCCACGAGCTCCGCCTCGAAGAGGTAGCCCATGAAGTGGCCCAGGTCGCTGGCGGACACGTCCGGCGCGGTGACGTGGAGCTGCCGCGCCAGCGCCTCCGCGAAGGCCTGCGCGGTGGGGTAGCGCTGCTCCGGGCTCGTGGCCATCGCGGTGAGCAGGATGCGCTCCAGCGCGGCCGGGATGCCCGGCAGCCACTCGCGCGGGCGGGGGAAGTCGCCCTGCGAGATCTTCCTCAGCACGTCCTGGAGCGAGCCCTCGAAGGGGCGCCGCCCGCAGAGCATCTCGTAGAGGACCGTGCCCGCGGCGAACACGTCCGTGCGCGAGTCCAGCGCCTCGCCGCGCGCCTGCTCCGGCGCGAAGTAGACGTACTTGCCCTTCGCGGGGTCCACCTTCGTGTCGGCGCGCCCGGCGAGCCGCGCCCGCGCGATGCCGAAGTCCACCAGCTTCACCTGCCCCTCGAAGGAGAGGAGCACGTTCTGGGGGCTCACGTCCCGGTGGACGATGTGCAGCGGGCGGCCATTGTCGTCCAGCCGCGTGTGCGCGTACGCCAGCCCCCGCAGCATGTCGATGGCCACCAGCACCGCCAGGGGCGGCGGCAGCGCGGTCAGCCCCTTCTCCTTCGCCCGGCGCAGCACGTGCGAGAGCGGATGGCCGTCCACCCACTCCATCGCGAGGAAGTACTCGCCCTCCACCTCGCCGAAGTCGAAGATCTGCGCGATGTTGCCGTGTGACAGCCCCAGCGCGATGCGCGCCTCGTTGATGAACATGGACACGAACGCGCGGTCGTCCGCGTAGCCGGGGAGGATCTTCTTGATGACCACCGGCTTCGTGACGCCCGCCACCGCCGTCATCCGGGCGCGGTAGATCTCCGCCATGCCGCCCGTCGCGATGCGCTCGAGCAGCTTGTACTTGCCGAACTGGAGGCCGGCGGAAGGCTGCGGCACGTTCGAATCGGCTCCTGGCGAGGGGAGTCCTTCGCGAAAACCGCGAGAAGCTATCATGAGGCCATTCAGACGCTCCGGGTGGAATATTCCGCTACGCTCGCCAGCCTGTTCCTCTAACTCTGCATTCTTCCTCCTCGTGTTGGGCGGCCTCACCTGGGGTGGCTGTCGGGAGTCCACGCCCGCCGAACCGGCGCGCGCGACCTCCCCGGCCTCACCTGGGGGGAAGGGCGGGGTGCCAGCACCCGCTCCCGGGGACGCCGGCACCTGGGCGGACGCGACCTTCGCGCCGGTGTCCGCGCCCGTCTATGGCGAGCCCGTTCCGGACGACGTCCTCCGGCTGGAGCTGTCGGGGGATCAGGTGCGCCTGGGGGCGGAGCGCTTCACCCCGGCCCGGGAACAGGACGCGGGCCGGCTCGCGGAGCGGGTGCGGGGACGGGACGTGCTCGTCGCCGTGGCGGACGCGGACACGTTCCTCGCGCAGGCGTCCGACGCGCTGGCGGTCTTGCGCACGCAGGCGGCGGAGGTGTGGCTCCAGCACCCGGACGCGCCGGTGGCCTACCGGGTGGTGCTGCGCGACGAGCAGGGCTTTCGCGCATGGCTGGAGGAGGTGGCGCCCGGCAAGCTGCGCATCATCCAGCGCGCGGACGGCTTCGAGCTGACGACCAGCGTGGGCAAGCTGCCGGGGCCGGACCGCAACGGCCCGTCCGTGCCGGTGCGCGGCGGGCGCCAGGACCTCGCGACGCTGCGGCGGGAGCTGGCCCGGCTGAAGACGCGCTTCACCACGTCGGATGACCTGTGCCTCGTCCCTTCGTTCGGCACGGAGGTGGTCCAGGCGGTCCGGGCGCTCGGCGGCACGTATGTCGCGCCGGAGGAGGGGCTCTTCGACACGCTCTGCCTCGTGTACCCCACGCCCCGGCCGGCGACGGACGCAGGGCTCCCGTAGCCGGGCGCGGAGCGCCCCGCGCGCCTGGCGCCCGGGCACGCACTCCGCGTGGAGCCTTCGTCGCGTGGAAGCGTGGACGCCGCGTCGCTACTACCCCCAGCGGGCCGCGCGCCCTAATGTGCCGCGCGCCTTTTCCCTGAAGGCTTCGGAGGGCAACCGTCCCTCCCCGGAGGTCGTCGATGGTCGCCGCAACCGAGCCCACAGCCCGTCCCCAGGATGTCCTCTCCGGGGGCGCCTTCCTCTTCCAGGAGGTGGGCTCCGCCCGCATCCTCACGCCCGAGGGCTTCTCCGAGGAGCAGCGGCTCTTCTTCAAGACGGCGCTCCAGTTCTGCCGCGAGCAGGTGCTGCCCCAGGCCGAGCGCATCGAGGGCAAGGACAACGCGCTCCTGCGCGACCTGCTGCGCCGCGCGGGCGAGCTGGGCCTGTTGAGCGTGGACATCGCGGAGGTGTATGGCGGCACGGGCCTGGACAAGACGACGTCGCTGCTGCTCGCGGAGGCCATGAGCCTGCTGGGCTCCTGGTCGGTGACGTCCAGCGCGCACACGGGCATCGGGTCGCTGCCCATCGTGTGGTTCGGCAATGAGGCGCAGAAGGCGAAGTACCTGCCCAGGCTCGCCACGGGCGAGTGGGTGGCCGCGTACGCGCTGACGGAGCAGGGCAGCGGCAGCGACGCGCGCGGGGCGAAGACGAAGGCGGTGAAGTCCGCCGACGGCAAGCACTACGTGCTCAACGGCTCCAAGCTCTACATCACCAACGCGGCCTTCGCGGACGTGTTCGTCGTCTTCGCGCAGGTGGACGGCGACAAGTTCACCGGCTTCATCGTGGAGAAGGACACCCCGGGCCTCACCGTGGGCCCGGAGGAGCACAAGATGGGCATCCGCGGCTCGTCCACGTGCCCGCTCTACTTCGAGGACGCGCAGGTGCCGGTGGAGAACCTGCTGGGCGAGCTGGGCAAGGGCCACCGCATCGCCTTCAACATCCTCAACTACGGCCGCCTGAAGCTCGGCGCGGGCGTCATCGGGAGCATGAAGCTCCAGCTCCAGAACGCGCTCAAGTTCGCGCAGGAGCGCAAGCAGTTCAAGGCGCCCATCGCCACGTTCCCGCTCATCCGCGAGAAGCTCGCGCGCATGGCCACGCTCGTCTACGCGGTGGAGAGCATGACCTACCGCACGGCGGGCCTGGTGGACGGGCGGCTCGCGTCGAAGGGGCGCTCGGACGCGGACTACGACGCGCACGTCATCGCCGCGATGGAGGAGTTCGCCACCGAGGCCTCCATCATGAAGGTCTTCGGCTCGGAGGCCATCGGCTTCCTGGTGGACGACGCGGTGCAGGTGCACGGCGGTGCCGGCTACATCGAGGAGTACCCGGTGGAGCGCGCCTACCGCGACGCGCGCATCAACCGCATCTTCGAAGGCACCAACGAGATCAACCGGATGCTCATCACCGGCATGCTCCTCAAGCGCGCCGTGAAGGGCGACCTGCCGCTGTTCGCGCAGGCGCGCGCCGTGGCGGAGGGCCTGGGCCGCGGCGAGCGCCCCCGCGCGGGCCGCGAGGACGCGCTGGCCCACGAGGAGATCGCCGCGGAGTGCGCCAAGCACCTGGCCATCCACGGCATGCGCCTGGCCGCGGAGACCTTTGGCGCGGAGTTGGACAAGCACCAGGAGGTCATGGCCGCGCTGGCGGACGTGGTGATGGACGCGTACGCGCTGGACTCCATGGTGACGCGCACCCGTCAGGCGGCCACTGGCGGTGTGCTGGACCCGGTGCGCGTGGCGCTGGTGCGGCTGTATGCGATGGAGTCCACCGCGCGCGCCTTCGAGCGCACCCGCCGGGCGCTCTGCGCCACGCTCCAGGGCGACGCGCTCACGCTGGAGCTGAAGCGCCTGTCCTCGCTGGACGCCTTCACCCCGTATGATCCAGCGGAGCTGCGCGAGACGCTCGTCGCGGGCCTGGAGGAGGCCGGCGGCTACCCGTATAACCCGCTGTAACCGGCCCCCGCCGCCGCGGGTGCCCTGGCCGCGCGTCAGGGCATCCGCGACACGGCATCCATGCCGAAGCTGACCCGGGCCCGCCAGGGCGCGGGCGGCAGGTGCTCCAGCGCCATCAGGTCCTCCAGCCGCTGGACCATGTCCGGCCGCAGCCGGCCGAACGTCGCGCCGAAGCCCGGCGTCACCGCCTGCGCCACGCCCTTGCGCGGCACCGTCGACGTCCACGCCACCTCGCCGTGGAGCAGCAGCGGCCCCTCCTTCATGTCCATCTCCATGAAGAAGGGCGTGCCCACCAGCACCTCGCGGGGCAGGGCGGGGGCATCCACCTCCAGGCCCACCCCGCCGCGGGAGATGTCGCGGACGTAGAAGAACGGCGCCCGGGGATTGCTCTCCCGCGCGCGCAGGTGCAGCGGCAGGCGCGGGAAGCGGCGCAGGCCGTTCTGCTCCTCCTGGGCGAAGATGAACTGGAGCACCGTGTCCAGCGCGCTGCGATCCTCCGCGCCGTCGTAGCGCACGGTGAGCAGGTAGCGCTCGCCGGGGCGCGGCTCCACCTTGACGACCTCGCCCAGCACCTCCACCGGACGCGGCATGCCGCTCGCGTGCAGCTCGAAGGTGAACCGGGTGCCCAGCGGCAGGGCCCTGCGCGTCTCCAGGGTGACGCCGCCCTGACCCACGCTGCGGGTGTACTCACCGACCAGCGACTGCGGCGTCTTGTAGGCCACCTTCAGTCGAACGTTCGTGCTCACGCACCCCCGAGTCTCGGCCTGGGCGCGGGAGAACTCAAGTTTACCCCACCCCCCGAGGTAGGCCGTCCGGCATGTGCCCTGGGGGATGTCCGCCGCCGGGCGCGCCGTGTTCCAGCCTGTTGCGCGGTTTCTTGACCCCCCTGGGGGGGGCGCGTATGTATGCCGGCCGTTAGAGGGGTAAGAAGTGGGAAGGAGTGGTGGTCCGTCCCGTGCCGGGCTGAAAAGGTGGATCGTCCCACGTGTTCCGAGGCGTCTATGAGCACCAGATCGACGCGAAGGGGCGCACCAGCCTCCCGGCCAAGCTGCGGGAGACGCTGGTGGGCGCCTACGACGAGCGGCTCATCGTCACCACGGCCCTGGACCCCTGCCTCCACGCCTACCCGGTGCGGGAGTGGGAGGCGCTGGAGACCGCGCTCGCCCGGCGCAACCCCATGGAGCCGGGGGTCAAGACGTTGATGCGGCTGTACGTGGCCAGCGCGCAGGAGTGCCCGCTGGACAAGCTGGGCCGGCTGCTCATCCCGCCGTCGCTCAGGGCGTACGCGAAGCTGGAGAAGGACGTGGTGTGGGCGGGGATGGTGAAGGTGATTGAGCTTTGGAGCCAGGAAGGCTGGGCGAAGGCGCAGGAGGACGCGCGCCAGGAAGCCACCTCCCTGGACGTGTTGCGGGTGCTGGGCGAGTTGCGCCAGCCGTAGCCAGGAAGTCGACAGCCTCGAGTTCGCAAGGGAAGGGTGGCAGGCGCATGGACCAGGTGCAGCAGGAGGTTCGTCGGAGCAGGGCGGTGCTGGCGTCCGAGCGCGTGGAGATGCTCATGCTCGAGGGCGAGCTGGAGGAGGCGGACCTGCTCAAGCTGTGCGAGGACCTGATGCACCGGCTGCACCGGGGCACGCGCCAGGTCGTCCTCGACTTCGCGGACGTGTCGCACCTGAACTACCGCGGCGTGCGCCCGCTGATGGCCCGCGCGGACGCGTTCCGCCGCGCCGGCGGGGACGTGAAGCTGTCCGGCCTGTCGCCGTACCTGGCCGCCATCTTCCGCGCGGCCGGCGCCCATGACGCCTTCGAGCTGTACCCACACATGAACGATGCCCGGGCCGCCTTCCTGCTCGCGCGCGCTCCCTTCGTCTGACACCGCACCGGGGCCTTCCGTGGACTTCCAGCACCAGACCGTCCTGCTCCACGAGACGGTGGAGCTGCTGAACCCCGCGGAGGGCAAGGTCATCCTCGACGGGACGCTCGGCGGCGGAGGCCACACGGAGGCGCTGCTCGCCCGGGGCGCCACGGTGGTGGGCGTGGACCGGGACCCCGTGGCGCTCGCGGCGGCCACCGCCCGCATGGGCGGCAACGCCCGCTTCCAGGCCCGGCAGGGCAACTTCGCGGAGCTGCCCTCCGTGGCGCGGGACCTGCTCCCCGTGGACGGCGTGCTGGTGGACCTGGGCGTGTCCTCGCCCCAACTGGACGTGGCCGAGCGCGGCTTCTCCTTCATGAAGGACGGCCCGCTGGACATGCGCATGGGCGACGGCGGCATCACCGCCGCGGAGCTCATCGCCGAGACGGACGAGCGCGACCTGGCGAGGCTGCTCAAGGACTATGGGGAGGAGCCCTTCGCGAGGCCCATCGCGCGGGAGCTCAAGAAGGCGCTGCCCCAGCGCACGCTGGAGGCGGCGGAGGTGGTGAAGCGGGCGGTGCCGCGCAAGGCGTGGCCGGACCGCATCCACGTGGCCACCCGCACCTTCCAGGCGCTGCGCATGGCGGTGAACGGGGAGCTGGAGGCGCTGGACGCGCTGCTCGCCGCGCTGCCGTCGCTGCTCAAGGTGGGCGGGCGCGCCGCGGTCATCTCCTTCCACTCCCTGGAGGACCGGAGGGTGAAGGACGCCTTCCGCGCCCTGGTGGGCGGGTGCACGTGTCCGCCGGGCTTCCCGGTGTGCGTGTGCAACAGCCAGGGGGACTTCGCCCTCGTGTCCAAGAAGGCCGTCGCGGCTTCCGAAGCGGAAGTCGAGGCCAACCCCCGCTCTCGCAGCGCGCACCTGCGCGCGGTGGAGAAAATCCGATGAGCAAGGCCCTCTCGCGTCCCTCCGTGTCCGTGGCCCGCGTGCTGATGCACCTGCTGCCCGCCGTCATGCTCTTCACCCTGTTCGCCGGCGTGGGCATCCTCCACGTGACCAGCCGCGTGCTGGTGGTGGACATGGGCTACCGCCTGTCCACCGCGGAGGGCGAGAGCCGCGCGCTCACCCGGGAGAACGACCGGCTCAAGCTGGAGCTGGCCACGCTCAAGGCCCCGGCCCGCCTGGAGCGCGTGGCCCGCGAGCAGCTGGGCATGGCCATGCCCAAGGGCGGCGCCGTGGTGTCCCTCGCGGATGACCGCGTGAAGGGCTCCAGCACCGCGCAGGCCCGCTCGGCGGCGCCGGCCGTCCGCGTGGCGGAGCGGGGGACCGCGCGGTGAGGGACTTCAAGAGCGCGCGGGCACCTGAGTCCAACGCGAAGTGGCTCAAGCTGCGGGTCCAGCTCCTGTTCGGGCTGTTCCTGGTGCTGCTGGGCACGGCGTTCGGCCGCGCGGTCTACCTCCAGGTCTTCCAGCAGGAGAAGCTGCGGGGCCTGGCGCAGGACCAGTACGTCCGGCAGATCGACATCCCCGCCCGGCGCGGCGACATCTTCGACCGGCGCGGCACGCCGCTCGCGCAGAGCGTGGAGGTGGACTCCATCTGGGTGGATCCGTCCCTGCTCCCCGACGTGCCGCAGGCGGCCCGGCAGCTCGCCCGCGCCGTGCACCTGGACAGCGGCGACCTGGCCGCGCGCCTGTCGCGCGCCAAGCGCTTCGCGTGGGTGAAGCGCCAGGCGAAGCCCCAGGAGGTGGAGGCGGTGAAGGCGCTGGGCCTGCCCGGCCTGGGCTTCACCAAGGAGCCCAAGCGCTTCTACCCCCAGCGCGAGCTGGGCGCGCACGTGGTGGGCATGGTGGGCACGGACGGCCACGGCCTGGAGGGCCTGGAGCTGGCCTTCGAGGACGAGCTGTCCGGGCAGAACTCGCGCACCTCCGGCTTCCGCGACGCCAAGGGCCGCAAGCTGATGGTCCAGGGCGCCATGGATCCGCTGGAGCGCCAGGGCGCCGCGGTGACGCTCACGCTGGACCGCCACCTCCAGTACGTGGCGGAGAAGGCGCTGGCCAAGGCCGTGGAGGACGCCAAGGCGGTGGCGGGCATGGCGGTGGTGCTGGACCCGCGCACCGGGGAGATCCTGGCCATCGCCAACAACCCGCGCTTCAACCCCAACACGCCGGAGGACGGCGTGAAGAGCGCCATCCGCAACCGCGCCGCGCTGGACTCCTTCGAGCCCGGCTCCACGATGAAGGCCTTCGTGGTGGCCGCCGCGCTGGAGCAGAAGGCCATCACCCCGGACACGCTGTTCTTCTGTGAGAACGGCGCCTTCCGCATCGGCCGCCACACCATCAACGACACCCACCCGCACGGCTGGCTCAACGCGCAGGGCGTGCTCCAGGTGTCCTCCAACATCTGCGCCGCCAAGATCGCGGATGCCCTGGGGCGGGAGAAGCTGGTGGCCGGCTACCACGCCTTCGGCTTCGCCGAGCGCACGGGCCTGGCCCTCACCGGCGAGAGCCGCGGCGTCATCCCGTTTCCGAAATCGGACATCTCGCTGGCCACCCAGTCCTTCGGCCAGGGGATGACCGCCACCGCCGTGCAGCTGACGGCGGCCTACGGCGCGCTGGCCAACGATGGCGTGCTGATGCGCCCGTACCTGGTCTCCAAGGTGGTGGACCCGGACGGCGTGGTGCTGCTGGAGAACCAGCCCACGGAGCTGCGGCGGGTGGTCTCCCAGAAGGTGGCGCGCCAGGTGGTGGGGATGCTCGAGAGCGTGGTGGTCAAGGGAGGGACCGCGCCCAAGGCCGCCATGGACGACTACCGGGTGGCCGGCAAGACGGGCACGGCGCAGAAGGCGGACCCCGTGGCGCGGGGGTATTCCGACAAACGCATCGCGTCGTTCGCGGGCATGGTGCCAGCCGAGGCCCCGCGCGTCGTGATTCTCGTGGTGGTGGACGAACCCAAGACAGACGTATACGGGGGGAACGTGGCTGCCCCTGCCTTCAAGGAAATCGCTACCGCCGCCATGGCCCACCTGGCCGTGCCCCCGTCCCGGACGGTGGCACCCGCCGAGGTGGTCGCGGCCGCCGCGCCCGTGGTGCCCCCTCCGGCATCGAAGGCGCTGGCGAAGGTCGTGCCCGCACGGGCCGGCCTGGAGGATGCGGTGACCGAGACCCCGGAGCCCGGCACGGTGCGTGTGCCGGACGTCCAGGGCCGGGCGGGACGTGAGGCCGTGGTGAAGCTGCTCGCCGCGGCGTTGGAGCCACAGCTGCAGGGAAGTGGACGAGTCGTATCTCAGACCCCCCCCGCCGGCGCGCTGGTGGAGAAGGGGGCCCGGGTGACGCTGGAACTGGCGACGCGGCAATGAGGCCGTGTCCTTTCCAGGCCCCGCAAGCAATGCGTGTGAAGGGGAAGAGATGAAGCTGACGGATGTCCTCGCAGGGTGTGGAGCCGAGCAGACCTCGGGCGGCCGTTCCGCGGTCGACGTCACGGGTGTGACGCAGGATTCGCGGCGCGTGAAGCCGGGGGACCTCTTCATCGCCGTGCCGGGCCTGAAGGAAGATGGGGCCCAGTTCATCGGCGAGGCCGTGTCGCGCGGCGCCGTGGCCGTGGTGTCGGAGAAGCAGGGCCAGTCCTCGCAGGTGCCGTTCTTCAAGGTGAGCAGCGCGCGCAAGGCGCTGGCCCTCATCGCGGCCAACTTCCATGGCCGCCCCGCGGACAAGCTGACGCTCCTGGGCGTCACCGGCACCAACGGGAAGACGACCACCACGTACCTCCTGGAGGCCATCCTCGCGACGGCCGCCATGTACACCGGCTCCAACGCGCCGGGTGTCATCGGCACGCTGGGCTACAAGTTCGGCGGCAAGACGACGGAGCTGGCCAACACCACCCCGGACCCGCTGGAGCTGCACCGCATCTTCCGCGAGATGGTGGACGCGGGCGTGGAGACGGTGGTGATGGAGGTCTCCAGCCACGCGCTCGCGCAGGAGCGCGTGCACGGGCTCACCTTCAAGGCCGCGGGCTTCAGCAACCTGTCGCGCGACCACCTGGACTACCACAAGGACCTGGAGGAGTACTTCCAGGTGAAGCGCAAGCTCTTCGTGGAGAACCTGGCCGCCTCCGGCACCGCCGTCGTCAACGGCGACGACACCTTCGCCAGCCGCATCTACAACGAGCTGCGCGGCCAGAAGCGGATGGCGTGGAAGTTCAGCCGCACGGGCGCGGGGGAGATCTCCGCCGCGGATGCCAGCTACTCGCTCAAGGGCATCGAGGCCACCCTGAAGACGCCCGCGGGCGACATCAAGGTGAAGAGCAAGCTGCTGGGGCCCCACAACCTGGAGAACATCATGCTCGCCGCCGGCATCGCGCTGGGCGCGGGCATCAGCCGCTCGGACGTGAAGAGCGGCATCGAGCTGGTCTCCGGCGTGGCCGGCCGCATGGACCGCGCGGAGAACCACCGCGGCGGCCCGGCGCCCGCGGTGCTGGTGGACTACGCGCACACGGATGACGCGCTCAAGCGCTCCATCGAGGCGGCGCGCGCGCTGGCCAAGGGCCGCGTCATCGTCGTCTTCGGCTGCGGCGGGGACCGCGACAAGGGCAAGCGCCCGCTGATGGGCACCGTGGCCGCCGAGGGCGCGGACCTGGTGATGGTGACCAGCGACAATCCGCGCACGGAGGATCCGGAGGAGATCATCTCCCAGGTGACGCCGGGCCTGGAGAAGGGCGGCCTGCGCCGCATCTCCGAGGGCAAGGCGAAGAACGGGGAGAAGGGCTACCTCGTGGACGCGGATCGCCGCGCCGCCATCGAGCAGGTCATCAACCTGGCCAAGGACGACGACGTCGTCCTCATCGCCGGCAAGGGCCACGAGACCTACCAGACGGTGGGCACCGAGAAGCTCCAGTTCGACGACCGCGAGGTCGCCGCGCGCGCGCTGGCCAACCGCATCCCGGGCTGACAACCCCGCAGGCCACCTCCCCCCTTCATGGCCGCTCGATTCTCCGATGACGAGGTGGTGCAGGCGACGGGCGCGACCCGGCGCGGGGAGCCCGTGGAAGCGGGCTTCCCCGCGGTCTGCACCGACACGCGGTCGCTCACCCCCGGGTGCCTCTTCGTGGCGCTGCAGGGCGAGCGCTTCGACGCCCACGACTTCGTGGACGGCGCCCAGCGTCAGGGCGCGGCCGGGGCGGTGGTGAAGCGGGGGCGGGCGCTGCCGGCCCTGCCCCCGGGCTTCGCCCTCTATGAAGTGGACGACACCCTGGCCGCGCTGGGCGGCCTGGGGGCGCTGCACCGCCGCCGCTTCCGGATCCCGGTCGCGGCGGTGGGGGGCTCCAACGGGAAGACGACCACCAAGGAGATGGTGGGCGCCATCCTGGCCACGCGCGGCCCCGCGCTGAAGACGGAGGGCAACTTCAACAACGAGGTGGGCGTCCCGCTCACGCTCTTCCGGCTGGAGCCGTCCCACGTGGCGGCCGTCATCGAAGTGGGGATGAACCAGCCGGGTGAAATCGAGAGGCTCACCCGCAAGGTGCAGCCGGACGCGGGGGTCATCACCGTGGTCCAGCCGGAGCACCTGGAGGGCCTGGGCAGCCTGGAGGGCGTGGCGGAGGCGGAAGGCGAGATGTTCCGCGAGCTGCTGCCCCAGGCCACCGCGGTGGTGAACGTGGACGACGCGCTCATCGTGCGCCAGGCCGCGCGCAGCGGCGCGAAGCACCTGACGTTCGGGCGCGCGGAGGGGGCGGACGTGCGCCTCGCCGCCGTCCACACGCTGGGGCGCGACGGCATGGTGGCCACGGTGCGCTACCAGGGGCGGGACTGGCCGGTGCGCCTGCACTTCGTGGGGCCGCACAACGCGCAGAACGCGACGGCGGCGTTCGCGACGGCGCTGGCCCTGGGCTACTCCCCCGAGGAGTGCGTGAAGGGCCTGGAGTCCGCGCGGCCGTACGCGCGCAGGCTCAACATCGTGGATGGCCTGAGCGGCGTCACGGTGGTGGACGACTGCTACAACGCCAACCCGGCCTCCATGGAGGCCGCGCTCATCACGCTGGGCACGCTGGTGCCGGAGGGCGGCCGGGCGGTGGCGGTGCTGGGCGACATGCTGGAGCTGGGTGCGGGCGAGGCGGAGGAGCACGCCCGGCTGGGGGAGCTCGCCGCGCGGCACGCGAAGCTGGTCGCGTTCTTCGGCCCCCGCTCGTCGGGCGGCCTGGGCAGCGCGGACATGGGAGATTCCGCCGCCCACTTCACCGAGGTGGAGCCCCTGGTGGCGTGGCTGACGCCCCGGCTCTCGCCCGGTGACGTGGTGCTGGTGAAGGCCAGTCGCGGCATGCGACTGGAGCGCGTGGTGGCGGCCCTCACGGGCGCGGCCCCCCCCGGAGGGAGTCACTAGTGCTGTACCTTCTGTACGAGCTCATCCAGAACACCGAGGCCGGGCGCGTCCTCAACTTCCTGCGCTACCCGACCTTCCGCATCATCGCCGCGGGCGTCTTCGCCCTGCTCCTGGGGATGCTCATCGGCCCGCGCCTCATCGCGCGGCTGCGCCTGAAGCAGCACGGGCAGAGCAACGTGCGCGAGGACACCCCGGACAGCCACCAGAAGAAGAAGGGCACGCCCACCATGGGGGGCGCGCTCATCCTCATCTGCATCGCGGCGGGCACGCTCCTGTTCGCGGACCTGAAGTCCCGCGGCGTCTGGGTGATGATCCTCCTCACCTTCGGCTACGGCTTCATCGGCTTCCTGGATGACTGGCTCAAGCTGTCCAAGCGCAACTCCAAGGGCCTGGCCGGGCGCAAGAAGATGGCGCTCCAGACGCTCTTCTTCCTCATCGCCATCTTCGGCCTGATGTGCACGTGGACGAAGCCGGACGGCTCGTTCGGGCCCACGCTGCTCATCGACACGCGGCTCACGCTGCCGTTCGTGCCGTCCCATTGGTTCAACCCGGACCTGGGCTGGTTCTACGTGGTGTTCGCGTGGGTCGTGATCGTGGGCACGTCCAACGCGGTGAACCTCACGGACGGCCTGGACGGCCTGGCCATCGTGCCCACCATCGTGTCGGCGGTGACCTTCTGCGTGCTCTGCTACGTGGCGGGCACCACGCTGCACATCGCGGACACGGAGACGGTGAACGGCGTCACGCGGCTGACCGCCACGCCGCTGTACCGCTACCTGGGCATCCTCCAGGTGCCGGGCGGCGCGGAGCTGGCCGTCTTCTGCGCGAGCATCGTCGGCGCGGGCATCTCCTTCCTCTGGTTCAACACCTACCCGGCGTCCGTGTTCATGGGCGACATCGGCTCGCTGGCCCTGGGCGGCGCGCTGGGCGGGCTGGCCGTGTTCTCCAAGAACGAGGTCGTGTCCGCCATCATCCACGGCATCTTCTTCGCGGAGGCGCTGTCCGTGATGATCCAGGTGGCGTCCTTCAAGATGACGGGCAAGCGCGTCTTCAAGATGGCGCCCGTGCACCACCACTTCGAGCTCAAGGGACTGGCCGAGCCGAAGATCATCGTGCGTTTCTGGATTGTCGCCATCCTCTGTGGTGGCGTGGCCCTGCTGTCCCTGAAACTGCGCTAGTCGCATTGCCCCATCGAGGTCGGCCCGCCCCCATGAATCCCTCGCTGTCCGGTCGGAAGGTCGCGGTGTTCGGGCTGGCCAAGAGCGGCGTCGCGGCGCTGCGGCTGCTGGTCCAGCACGGCGCGCAGGTGACGGCGCTGGACGCGCGCTCCGAGGACGCGCTCGGCGACGTCGCGAAGGCGCTGCGCGCGCAGGGCGTGACGCTCGTCACGGGCGCCACGCCCCCGGGGCTGCTCACCCGCCAGGACCTGGTGGTGGTGAGCCCGGGCGTGCCGCTGTCCCTGCCGGAGCTGGAGGCCGCGCGCACGTCCGGCGTCCCGGTGTGGGGCGAGGTCGAGCTGGCGGGCCGCTTCCTGGAGGGCCTCCGCTTCCTGGGCATCACCGGCACCAACGGCAAGAGCACCACCACGGCGCTCACCGGGGAGCTGTACGCGAAGGCGGGCCTGCGCACCTTCGTGGGCGGCAACCTGGGGCGCCCGCTGGCGGAGGCGGCCCTGTCGCCCGGCGACTGGGACGCGCTGGTGGTGGAGCTGTCCAGCTTCCAGTTGGAGGGCATCCACCAGCTCAAGCCCACGGGCGCGGCCATCCTCAACCTCACGCCGGACCACCTGGACCGCTACGCCAACCCCGCAGAGTACGGCGCGGCGAAGGCGCGCATCTTCATGAACCAGCACGGCGGCAGCGACTTCGCCGTGGTGAACGCGGACGACGCGGCGGTGATGGGGCTGGCCGCCTCCGCGCGCGTGCCCGTCTACGGGTTCAGCCTCACCGGCCGCCCGGCGGTGGCCGCGCCGAGGCTGGCGGGGCTGGCCCTCGCGCGGCCCGGCGGCTTCGAGCTGGAGTTCGCGGGCGAGTCCTACACGCTCACCAACCGCTCGCTCCGGGGCGCGCACAACGCGCAGAACGCGATGGCGGCGGCGCTGCTGGCCCGGCTGGGCGGCGTGGCGAAGGAGGCGGTGCAGGCGGGCCTGGACGGCTACCCGGGCCTGGCGCACCGGCTGGAGAGCGTGCGCGTGCTGGACGGCGTGGAGTGGGTGAACGACTCCAAGGCCACCAACGTGGACTCCGTGCTGGTGGCGCTCAAGGCGTTCGCCGGCGACGTGTGGCTCATCGCGGGCGGCAAGGGCAAGGGCGCGCCGTACGCGCCCATGGTGGACGCGGGCCGGGGGAAGGTGAAGGGCGTGCTCACCATTGGCCAGGACGCGGACGCGCTGGCGCG
Source organism: Corallococcus sp. RDP092CA (assembly GCF_041903675.1). NCBI lineage: Bacteria > Pseudomonadati > Myxococcota > Myxococcia > Myxococcales > Myxococcaceae > Corallococcus > Corallococcus sp. RDP092CA. Next base: position 64,012 of record NZ_JAYESI010000010.1, read on the forward strand.
GGCGTACGCGAACGACGCGCCGGTGCACGCGTGCGGCACGCTGGACGCCGCGGTGAAGAAGGCCCGCGAGGTCGCCAGGGCGGGGGACACGGTGCTCCTGTCCCCGGCGTGCGCGTCGTACGATCAGTTCAAGAACTTCGAGGACCGGGGCGACACGTTCAAGCGCCTCGTCGGGGCGCTCTGACCGTGATGAAGACCTCTCCTCCGGCCGCCCCCGTGCGGTTCGATCCCATCCTCCTGTGCGCGGTGCTGGCGCTGGTGGCGCTGGGCCTGGTGATGACGTACTCGGCCAGCGCGGTGCTCGCGCAGGACAAGCTGGGCGACAGCCTCTACTTCCTCAAGCGCCAGCTGTCCGCGGCGGGCCTGGGCCTCGTCGCCATGGCGGTGGCCATGAAGCTGGGCTGGCGGAAGCTGGCGCGCCTGGCGTACCCGCTGCTGCTCATCGCCATCGTGCTGCTCATCGCGGTGGCCATCCCCGGCATCGGCACCACGGCGGGCGGCGCGCGCCGGTGGATCCGCCTGCCGGGCTTCAGCCTCCAGCCGGCGGAGATCGCCAAGTTCGCGTGGCTCGTCTACCTGTCCTACTCGCTGGCGAAGAAGCGGGAGAAGGTGGCCACGTTCTCCATCGGCTTCCTGCCGCACCTGGCCCTGTGCGGCATCCTGGTGCTGCTGTGCATGCTCCAGCCGGACTTCGGCAGCAGCGTGCTGCTGGTGTTCATGCTCTTCGTGCTGCTGTTCGCGGCGGGGACGAAGCTGTCGTACCTGGTGGGCTCGGTGCTGCTCGCGCTGCCCCTGGCGTTCGTCGCCATCGCGACCAGCCCCTACCGCATGAAGCGCATCCTCGCGTTCCTGGACCCGTGGGCCCACCGGCACGACGTGGGCTACCAGGTGGCGGAGTCGCTGATGTCCATCGGCTCGGGCGGCATCACCGGCCTGGGGCTGGGGGACGGCCGGCAGAAGCTGTTCTTCCTGCCGGAGGCGCACACGGACTTCATCTTCTCCATCCTCGGGGAGGAGCTGGGGCTCATCGGCGTGGGGCTGCTCGTGTTGCTGTACGCCATCGTCCTGTGGCGCGGCATCCGCGCGGCCCTGGCGGCGGGGGAGACCTTCGGCACGTACCTGGGCCTGGGCATCAGCTCCATCATCGCGTTCCAGGCCACGGTGAACATGTGCGTGGCCATGGGGCTGCTCCCCACGAAGGGCCTGACGCTGCCGTTCGTGTCCTACGGCGGCACGTCGCTGGTGGTGCTGATGGGCTCCGCGGGCGTGCTCCTGTCGCTGAGCGCCAACACGCAGGGCGCGTCGCGGCCGGTGCGCGCCGGCACCACGGACCTGCGGGAGGTGACGGCGTGAAGGTGCTCATCGCGGGCGGCGGCACCGGCGGCCACCTGTTCCCGGGCATCGCGCTGGCGGAGGAGGTCGTCACGCGCCATCCGGCCAACGAGGTGGTGTTCGTGGGCACGGAGAAGGGCCTGGAGGCGCGCGTGGTGCCCAGGGAGGGCTACCCGCTGGAGCTGGTGAAGGTGCAGGGGCTCAAGGGCAAGGGGCTGCTGGGGCTCATCAAGGGCCTCCTCGCGCTGCCCCTGGCCTTCCTCGCGTCGTTCCGCATCCTGTCGCGCCAGAAGCCGGACGTGGTGGTGGGCGTGGGCGGCTACGCGAGCGGCCCGGTGGTGCTGGCCGCGTGGCTGATGGGCATCCCCACCGCCATCCAGGAGCAGAACGCGCTGCCCGGGCTCACCAACAAGGTGCTGGGCCGCATCGTGAAGGTCGTCTTCACCTCCTTCGAGGAGGCGCGCAACCACTTCCCGGAAGCCAAGGTGCAGATGATTGGCAACCCCATCCGCAAGAAGCTGATGGACAACTACCTGCGCAGCAGCGCCGCGCACGAGCGGTTCTCCGTCCTCGTCTTCGGCGGCAGCCTGGGCGCGCGGGGGCTCAACAGCCGCGTGCTGGACGCGCTGGACTCCCTGGGCGACGTGAAGGACCAGCTCGCCATCGTCCACCAGACGGGGAAGCTGGACCTGGAGAATGTGAAGAAGGGCTACGCGGACAAGGGCTTCTCGGACGTGGCCCAGGTGGTGGAGTTCATCGACGACATGTCCTCCGCCTACGCGAAGGCGGACCTGGTCATCTGCCGCGCGGGCGCCACGTCGCTGGCGGAGCTGACGGTGTGCAAGAAGCCCAGCATCCTGGTGCCCTTCCCGCACGCGACGGACAACCACCAGGAGGTGAACGCCCGCGCGCTGGTGGACGCGGGCGCGGCGGTGATGTTCCGCGAGTCGGAGCTCACCGGGCAGAAGCTGGCGGAGACGCTGCGCGGCCTGATGACGGACCCGGCGAAGCTCAAGCAGATGGCGAAGAAGGCGGGCATCCTGGGCCGCCCCGCCGCGGCGAAGGAGCTGGCGGACGTGTGCGTGGACCTCACCACCCAGGCCTGGGGCCCGGGCGGCCGGGACCGAGGACCGAAGGACGTGAAGAAGGCACCGGGGAGCAAGGCATGAGCAGCAAGACCGTCAACAACAAGCCCGGCAGCCTCTTCAAGACGCGCCACGCGGCGCACGTGCACTTCGTGGGCGTGGGCGGCATCGGCATGAGCGGCATCGCGGAGGTGCTGCTCAACCTGGGCTACCGCGTGTCGGGCTCCGACCTGCGGGAGAGCGACATCACCCGCCGCCTGGCGAAGCTGGGCGCCACCCTCTACGAGGGTCACCGCGCGTCCAACCTGGTGCACGCGGACGTGGTCGTCATCTCCTCCGCGGTGCGCAAGGACAACCCGGAGGTCCTGGCGGCGCGCCAGCGAAAGATCCCCGTCATCCCGCGCGCGGAGATGCTCGCGGAGCTGATGCGCCTGAAGTACGCGGTCGCCGTCGCGGGCAGCCACGGCAAGACGACCACGACGTCCATGGTGGCCACGGTGCTGTCCGCGGCGGGCCTGGACCCCACGGCGGTGGTGGGCGGCAAGGTGAACGTGCTCGACTCCAACGCCAAGCTCGGCAAGAGCGAGCTGATGGTGGTGGAGGCGGACGAGTCCGACGGCAGCTTCCTCAAGCTGCACCCGTCCATCGCCGTCGTGACGAACATCGACCCGGAGCACATGGACCACTACGGCGACCTGGAGACGCTCCAGTCCGCCTTCGTGGAGTTCTGCAACCGCGTCCCGTTCTACGGCCTCAACGTGCTGTGCCTGGACAACCCCAACGTCCAGGCGCTCCTGCCGCGCATCGAGAAGCGCTTCGTCACCTACGGCAGCTCGCACATGGCGGACTACCGGCTGGAGGGCATCTCGCTGGACGGCTTCACCACCACCTTCCGCGCCTTCCGCCGCGACGAGGACCTGGGCGAGTTCCGCGTGCGCATGGTGGGCGCGCACAACGCCTTCAACGCGCTGGCGGTGGTGGCCATCGCGGAGGAGATGGACATCCCGCTGGAGACGGTGCGCGGCGCGCTGGCGGAGTTCGGCGGCGTGCAGCGCCGCTTCACCGTGCGCGGCGAGGTGGGCGGCGTCACCGTGGTGGACGACTACGGGCACCACCCCACGGAGGTCATGGCCACGCTGTCCGGCGCGCGCCGCGCCTTCGGCCGCCGGGTGGTGGCCGCCTTCCAGCCGCACCGCTACACGCGCACGCACGACCTGATGAAGGAGTTCGCCACCGCGTTCAACGACGCGGACGTGCTCTTCGTCACCAGCGTCTACGCGGCGGGCGAGGAGCCGATCCCCGGCGCCACCGGCGACGCGCTGGCGGAGGCCATCCGCGCGCACGGCCACCGCGACGTGACGTTCGTGGAGAAGCGCGCGGACGTGGCCAGGGCGCTCCACGAGCGCGTGCGCGAGGGCGACCTGGTGCTGACGCTCGGCGCGGGCGACATCACCCAGGTGGGCCCGGACCTGCTGAACCTGATGGGCGCGGCGAAGGGCGGGTAGGGCATGGTGGCGGGCGAGGTGACACCGCTCGCGGCGCGCGTGGCGCGGCTGCCGGGCCTGGACGTGAAGCCGGGCGAGCCCCTGGCGCCGCTCATCAGCGTGCGCGTGGGCGGCCCGGCGGAGGCCCTGGTGCGGCCGCGCTCGCCGGACGCGCTGGTGTCCCTGCTGCGCCTGTCCCGCGACGAGGGCGCGCCGGTGACGGTGCTGGGCGGCGGGGCCAACACGCTGGTGGGCGACGGCGGCGTGCCGGGGCTCACCGTGAAGCTGCCCTCGGACCTGTTCCCGGAGGCGCTGGACGTGGGCGCGGACGACGGCCGGGTGACGCTGGGGGCGGGCGCGGCCATCGCCCGGCTCATCAACGTGATGCGCGCGCAGGGCCTGGTGGGCGCGGAGTTCCTCGCCGGCATTCCCGGCACCCTGGGCGGCGCCGTCACCATGAACGCGGGCACCAAGAACGGCGAGTGCTTCCGCGTGGTGGAGGCCGTGGAGGTCGCCACCGCGGACGGAGTGGGGTGGCTGACGAAAGCGGAGGTGCCGCACACCTACCGCCACGCCACGCTGCCCGCGGGAGGTATCGTCACCCGCGTGCGCTTCCACCTCCCCAAGGGCGACATCGCGGCCAGCAAGGCGGTCATGGACGCGGACCTGGGCTACCGCAAGCGCACGCAGCCCCTGAGTCAGCCCAACTTCGGCAGCGTGTTCACCAACCCGCCGGGCGACCACGCCGGGCGGCTCATTGAACTCGTGGGCCTGAAGGGGCACACCCTGGGGCGCGCGCAGGTGTCCACCCTGCACGCGAACTGGATCGTCAACCTGGGCGGCGCGGCCGCTCGCGACGTGCGGGGCCTCATCACCCTGATGCAAGAGCGGGTGAGGGAGGCCACCGGCGTCGTCATGCACCCCGAAGTCAAATCCGTCGGAGTCTTCCTGCCATGACCATCGGTCCCCGAGGCTTCACCCCCGCCGAGTTGAAGGCCAGGCGCGTCGGCGTGCTGTCTGGCGGCCTCTCCAGCGAGCGCGAGGTGTCCCTGCGCACGGGCGCCGCGGTGGCGGGGGCGCTGAAGGGCCTGGGCTACGACGTGGTGGAGATCGACGTGGGCAAGGACCTGCCCGCGCGCCTCATCGCGGAGAAGGTGGACGTGGCGTGGCTCGCGCTGCACGGCCGCTTCGGCGAGGACGGCTGCATCCAGGGCCTGCTGGAGGCCATGTTCATCCCCTACACCGGCAGCGGCGTGCTGGCGTCCGCCGTGGGCATGGACAAGGTGTACGCCAAGGAGATCTTCGTCGCGCGCGGCATCCCCACGCCGCCCTACCGCGCCTTCGGCTCGGCGGAGGCGGCGCTCGCGGAGGCGGACCGGCTGCCGTTCCCCTTCCCGGTGGTGGTGAAGCCCAGCCGCGAGGGCAGCAGCGTGGGCGTGCACATCTGCAAGACGCGCGAGGACTACACCGCCGCCATCCAGGACGCCGCGAAGTACGCGGGCACGCTCCTGGTGGAGCAGTTCATCCGGGGCCGGGAGGTGCAGGGCGGCGTGCTGGACGACGAGGCCCTGGGCGTCATTGAAGTGAAGGCCGCCCGCGAGTTCTACGACTACGACGCCAAGTACAAGGCCGGCAGCGGGACCCAGTACCTCTTCCCCGCGCCGCTGCCCCCGGACCTGTACGCCCGCGTCAACGAGGTCTCCCTGGCCGCCCACAAGGCGCTCGGGTGCTCCGGCGGCTCGCGCTCGGACGTCATCGTCACGGAGGGCGGCGACGTGTTCCTGCTGGAAATCAACACGCTGCCCGGAATGACGGCCTCCAGCCTCCTGCCCAAAATCGCGGCGGGGCGAGGCATCGACTTCCCGGCCCTCTGTGAGCGGCTGCTTCAGGGCGCTTCACTCAAGGCCTGAGCCGCTCTGCGTTCTTTCCTGGAGTTCCGGTCTCTTATGAGGCCGGCGTGTCCCTTCATGCCGCTACAGCGACGTGTCTGTAGCCAAAAACTGGCGAGGTTCGAAGTCCGCCCGCAGCATGCGCCTCCCGACCCCCATGGCTTTTGGAAAATCCAAGAATCGCCGTCGCCTGGATGCCGCACCGCGCAATGACGCGGTGAAGGGCGCGGTCCGTTCGCACGGGCCGTCGGTGGCGAAGGCGCTGGGGCTGGCGGTGGCGACGGCGGGGCTCATCTGGGGCGCCATGGAGCTGCGCGCGTGGGCGGTGGTGACGCCGCGCTTCGCGCTGGAGTCGGTGACCTTCACCGGGCTGGAGCGGGCGTCGCGGCCGGAGCTGCTGAAGCTGTCCGGGCTCACGGCGGGGCAGAACCTGTGGACGCTGGACACGGCGGCGCTGGCGCGGGCCATGGGGCAGCACCCGTGGGTGCGCACGGTGGAGGTGACGCGGCGGTTTCCGCGCGGGGTGTCGGTGGAGGTGACGGAGCACGCGCCCGCGGCGCTGGCGGTGCTGGGCGACCTCTACGTGCTGGACGAGGAGGGTGAGCCCTTCAAGCGCGTCACCCCGGGGGACGGGCTGGACCTGCCGCTCGTCACGGGCGTGGAGCGCGACGCGTACGTGGGGGACCCGGACGCGGTGCGCTCGCGGTTCCGCGAGGCGCTGGATGTAACCCGTGCTTATGCGCGGCTGTCGCCGGGGCGATCCGACCGGCTGTCCGAGGTGCGCCTGGAGAACACCGGGCTTGCGCTGGTGACGGCGACGGGGCAGGAGGTGCGCCTCGGTGCTGGCGATACGGAAGTCAAGCTCCAGCGGCTGGCGCGCGTTCGACGCGAGCTCAGCACAAGGGGGCTTGCGGCGGCGATCATTCGCCTGGATAACCGTGCCCGACCGGGTTGGGTGGCGGTGAGGCTTTCGAGTGGGTCCGACTCCGAGAGGAGCGGGGACTCGACGCAGTGAGGATGCTTCCTTCACGAAAGTGAGGGAGCCTGGGAGGAGTCATGGCGAAGCAGAAGTCGGGGGAGATCATCGTCGGCCTCGACATCGGCACGACGAAGATCTGCGCCATCGTCGGCGAGCTGACCGATAGCGGTATCGACATCATCGGTATCGGGACGCATCCGTCGAAGGGGTTGCGCAAGGGCGTCGTGGTCAACATCGAGGCCACGGTGTCGTCCATCCGGCGCGCCGTGGAGGAGGCCGAGCTGATGGCCGGGGCGGAGATCTCCCACGTGTACACGGGGATCGCCGGCGGCCACATCAAGGGCTTCAACTCCCAGGGCATCGTCGCGGTGAAGGACAAGGAGGTCCGCGACGCGGACATCGCGCGCGTCATCGACGCGGCGAAGGCGGTGGCCATCCCGTTGGATCGGGAGGTCATCCACGTCCTGCCGCAGGAGTTCATCATCGACGACCAGGGCGGCATCAAGGAGCCCCTGGGCATGGCCGGCGTGCGCCTGGAGGCCAAGGTGCACATCGTCACGGGCGCGGTCTCCAGCGCGCAGAACATCGTGAAGTGCGCCAACCGCACGGGCCTGAACGTCTCCGACATCGTGCTCCAGCCGCTGGCCTCCGCCGAGGCGGTGCTGAGCGAGGACGAGAAGGAGCTGGGCGTGTGCCTCGTCGACATCGGCGGCGGCACCACGGACATCGCCATCTTCTCCGGCGGCTCCATCGTCCACACGGCGGTGATCGCGCTGGGCGGCAACAACCTGACGAGCGACATCGCCATCGGCCTGCGCACGCCCGCGCACGAGGCCGAGCGCATCAAGCAGAAGTACGGCTGCGCGCTCGCGTCCATGATCAACAAGGACGAGACGATTGAGGTGCCCAGCGTGGGCGGCCGTCAGCCGCGCGTCCTGGGCCGGCAGATCCTCTCCGAGATTCTCGAGCCGCGCGTGGAGGAGATCTTCCAGCTGGTGCACCGGGAGATCCAGAAGTGCGGCTACGAGGACCTGCTCGCGTCCGGCATCGTCATCACGGGCGGCAGCACGCTGCTGGCGGGCATGCCGGAGCTGGCGGAGGAGGTGCTGGGCCTGCCGGTGCGCCGGGGCATGCCGCGCGGCATCGGCGGCCTGGTGGACGTGGTGAAGAGCCCCATGTACGCCACGGGCGTGGGCCTGGTCGTCTACGGCGCCAAGCACATGGACCGCCGCATGTTCCGCATCCGCGAGGACGGCAACGTCTACAAGAAGGTGAAGGGACGGATGCGCGAGTGGCTGGAAGAGATCTTCTAGGTCGGCTCCCGGAGCCGTGACGCGTTGAGCCAGGGGCCCCTTCGGGGGCCCTTTCGCGTTTCAGGGGCTGGGGCCGGCAGTGGGAATGACGCGTCAGAGAGGACGCTGACGCGTCATTCCGGGACGCGGAATGGGTTCCAGATTCCAGAATCCGGATCCGGCTTCCGGACGGCCGCCCTACGCACGGGCAGCCGGTGGTGCAAGTTCCAGGATTTGGACGGATTGTAAAATCGACAGAGGATGGCTTCCGGCTTGCTACGGGAGCCCACGTCTCCCGGAACGGACTCCGCCGTTCCTGGTGAGCCTCTGAGCCTATGACTCCACAAAAGACTTCGCGGTTGCTGACGCCCCTCACGGGACTTCGCCGCTCGGCCGCGGGCCTGTTGGCCCTGCTGTGCGCCGTGCTGTTGGCGCCACCCGCCTTCGCGGAACCGGACACGTTTGGTTTGGGCAACGGCACGGATGGCCCGCTGACGGTCGCTGCTGGTGAGACTGCGATCGTCAACCGCTACACGCGCCTGACGGCGAATGCGAACGTGAGCGCCACCACCTTGACGGTGGAGGACACAGCGGACTTCCAGGTGGACGACCTGGTGATGGTGTTTCAGTCCACCAACTTCACCGGCACGGTGACCTCGGGGGCTCAGGGACCCTTCGACTTCTCGGCGTCAACGTCGGTCGGGCGCTGGCAGTTCGCACGAGTCACCCAGGTCACGGACGATACGCGTCTTCAAATCTCTCCCGCCCTCACGCTTGCCTTTACGGGGAACAACCTCCGGACGGCCGCCCAGGTCATCCGCGTGCCCGAATACACCACGGTCGACATCGCGGCGACCGGCAGGGTCATCGCCAGGCCCTGGTCGAGCAACGAGGACAGCAACGACAACGTGGGCGGCATCGTGGTCTTCCTCGCCACGGGGACGGTGACGAACAACGGCACCATCTCCGCGGATGGCGCGGGCTTCCGCGGCGGTGAGTACTTCAACGGCAGCGGCGACAATTGTTCTCAGCTGGATCTGGGAACCCCTCGGGGTGCGATGAAGGGGGAGGGGCTTGTTCCGAGCCGTTACAAACTGCCTGGGGCGTACAGCGAATCCGCGAACCTCGCGGGGCGAGGCAACATCCTCAATGCAGGTGGCGGTGGTGTCTGCCACAACTCTGGCGGTGGCGGTGGCGGTAACGGTGGTGCGGGCGGCATTGGCGGGCGGACGTGGACGGGAGATGCCGCGGGCAGCCGTGAGGTGGGTGGGCTCGGAGGCGGAGCGATGCTCTTCAGCCCCGCGACGCGCCTCTTCTTTGGCGGTGGTGGTGGCTCTGGCCACGGCAACGACTTCGCGGGCGGTGGTGGCGGCAATGCGGGCGGGATTGTGTTCGTGCGCGGAGCCGCGCTCGCGGGCACGGGGAGCATCACCGCGGACGGCGCGATCGGGGGCGAGTCCGACAACGATGCGGCGGGTGGTGGCGGCGCGGGTGGAACCATCTCCCTGAACTTCACGGGTGCGCTGTCCTGTGGCGGCGTCGGCACGCTGTCCGCGAAGGGCGGCAGCGGCGGTAGCAGCACCTTCGTGGAGTCGCCGCACGGTACGGGCGGTGGCGGCGGCGGCGGCAACATCTTCCTGCTGGGCGGTCAGCTGTCGTGCCTCACGTCGGTCGAGGGCGGCGCGGCGGGCACCCAGCCCACGGAGAGCGCTCCGGATGGCGAGACCTACGGTGCCGCCCCTGGCAGCCCGGGCGCCGTCAATCTGCCGCCCACCATCGACGCTCCGGCCAATGGCTCCGAGACGACGAACACCACGCCCGCCATCACGGGCACGACGCCGGGCCCCAACCAGACGGTTCGGATCTACGTGGATGGCCAGTCCATCGGCACGACGACCTCGGACGCGACGGGCCACTTCACCCTCACGCCGTCGACCGCGCTGAGCGTGGCCTCCCATACCGTGTACGCGGTGATCGAGGTCGATAACGTCATCAGCAGTCCCCAGAGCAACACCAACACCTTCGAGGTGACGGCCGCTGCTCCGGAGCCGACGGTGACCATCACCACGCCGGTCAGCGGCGCCACGGTGACGAACCCCAACGTGACGGTGACCGGTACGGCCACGAACGCGACCACGGTGACCGTGACCTTCCAGGGCACCGACTACGGTCCCATCCCGGTGACCGGCGGTACCTGGACCTTGGCGCTCCCCGGCCCGCTGCCGGACGGCGAGCACACCGTGACCGCCGTTTCCACGAACAGCGCGGGCACGAACAGCCCGCCCGCGACCACCACCTTCACGGTAGACCAGATACCTCCGACGGTGGTCATCGAGAGCCCGGACGACGGCGCGACCCTCAACACCCCCAACGTGACGGTGACGGGCACGTCCGTGGGCGCGTCGTTCGTGACGATCGAGTTTGACGGCGCGAGCTACGGCCCCATCAGCGTGGATGCTTCCGGCAACTGGAGCTACGCGCTGCCGGGTCCCCTGGCCGAGGCCACGTACACCGTGACGGCGACGGCCACGGACGCGGCGGGCAACACCAGCACGCCGGATGAAACCACCTTCACCGTGGACCTCACTGCGCCGACGGTGGCCATCAGCACCCCGGCCAACGGCGACATCATCGGGACCAGCACGGTGACCGTCACCGGGACGTCCTCCGGCGCGACGTCCGTGACGCTGACCTACGGAGGCACGAACTACGGCCCCATCAGCGTGGACGCTTCCGGCAACTGGAGCTTCCCGCTGCCCGTGACCCTGCCCGAGGGCCCGAACACCGTGACTGCGACGGCCACGGACGCGGCGGGCAACACCAGCACGCCCGCGACCTCCACCTTCACGGTGGACCTGAGCGTCCCCACGGTCGCCATCAGCACGCCGGTCACTGGCACCTCGGTGAACACCGACACGGTGACGGTCACCGGCACGACGACGAACGCGACCTCCGTGACGCTCACCTTCGATGGCGCCAGCTACGGCCCCATCAGCGTGGATGCTTCCGGCAACTGGAGCTTCCCGCTGCCCGGCCCCCTGGCCGAGGCCACGTACACCGTGACCGCGGTGTCCGTGAACGGCGCGGGCACGAACAGCGCGCCCGCGACCTCCACCTTCACGGTGGACCTGACCCCGCCGACCGTCGCCATCAGCACCCCGGTGGACGGCTCGACGACCAACACCCCCAACGTGACGGTGACGGGGACGTCCACGGGCGCGACGTCCGTGACGCTGACCTACAACGGCACGAACTACGGCCCCGTCCCCGTGGACGGCTCGGGCAACTGGAGCTACACGCTCCCCGTGTCCCTGCCGGAAGGCGCCGTCACCGTGACCGCCACGGCCACGGACGCCGCGGGCAACACGAGCACGCCGGACGACACCTCCTTCACGGTGGACCTGACGGCGCCGGAGGTCGACATCACCTCGCCGCTGGACGGTGAGACGGTGGCCTCCAGCACGGTGACCGTCACCGGCACCTCCGTGGGCGCCACCTCCGTCACGCTCACCTTCGAGGGCAACGACTACGGCCCCATCAGCGTGGACCCCTCCGGCAACTGGAGCTTCCCGCTGCCCGGCCCGCTGGCGGACGGCACGTACACCGTGACCGCGACGGCCACGGACGCCGCGGGCAACGAGAGCACGCCTGACAGCATCTCCTTCACGGTGGACCAGACCGCGCCGACGGTGGCCATCACCACGCCGGCCAACGGCTCCACGGTGGGCGCCAACGTGACGGTCACCGGTACGACCACCGGCGCGACGAGCGTGACCGTGTCCTTCCAGGGCACGGACTACGGCCCCATCGCGGTGGACGCCTCCGGCAACTGGAGCCAGGCGCTGCCCGGCCCGCTGGCCAATGGCGACTACACGGTGACGGCGGTGGCCGTGGACGCGGCGGGCAACGCCAGCACGCCCGCGACCTCCACCTTCACGGTGAGCACCGCCGCGCCGACGGTGTCCATCACCACGCCGGCCAATGGCTCCACGGTGACGAACCCCACCGTGACGGTGACGGGCACCGCCGCGAACGCGACCAGCGTCACGGTCACCTTCGAGGGCACGAGCTACCCCGCCACCCTCAACGGCGGCAACTGGACCGTGGCGCTGCCCGGCCCGCTGGCGGACGGCACGTACACCGTCACGGCGGTGTCCTCGGATGGCACCACCCACAGCGCGACCGCGACCACCACCTTCACCGTCAACGCGGCGGGCCCGGTGGACTCGGACAACGACGGCCTGACGGACGAGGAGGAGATCGCCCAGGGCACCGACCCGAACAACCCGGACACCGACGGCGACGGCATCCCCGACGGCGTCGAGGTCAATGTGGGCCACACCAACCCGCTCGACAGCGACTCGGACGATGACGGCATCCTCGACGGCAACGAGGACAAGAACCACGACGGCCTCGTCGACGCCGACGAGACGGACCCGAACAACCCGGACACCGACGGCGACGGCCTGACCGACGGCGTGGAGCTGGGCCTCACCGAGCCCCAGGGCGACGACACCGACCCGTCCAAGTTCGTGGCGGACCAGGACCCCTCGACCAAGACGAACCCGCTGGACGACGACTCGGATGACGACGGCCTCACCGACGGCAACGAGGACGCCAACCACGACGGCAAGGTGGATCCGACGGAGACGGACCCGAACGACATCGACACGGATGGCGACGGCCTGACGGACGGCCTGGAGCTGGGCCTCACCGACCCCCAGGGCGACGACACCGACCCGTCCAAGTTCGTCGTGGATCAGGACCCCAACACCAAGACGAACCCGCTCGACCAGGACACCGACCACGGCGGCGTGTTCGACGGCATCGAGGACGCGAACCACAACGGCCGCGTGGACGTGCTGGAGTCCGACCCGAACAACCCGGCGGACGACAAGGACGCGGACGGCGACGGCATCGACAACGCCACCGAGCTGGAGCACGGGACGGATCCGTTCGACTCCGACTCCGACGACGACGGCGTGCCGGACGGCATCGACGGCCTGGCCGACTCGGACGGCGACGGCATCATCGACGCGCTCGACCCGGACAGCGACAACGACGGCATCCTCGACGGCACGGAGCTGGGCGTCACCGCGGAGACCGCCCCGGCGGGCACCGACAAGACGTCCCCCCACTTCAAGCCGGACGCGGATCCGACGACGAAGACGGACCCGAAGAACCCGGACACGGACGGCGACGGCCTGAAGGACGGCGAGGAGGACGCCAACCACGACGGCCGCCGTGACGCCTCGGAGACGGATCCGAACATGAAGGACACCGACCAGGGCGGCATCGACGACGGCACCGAGGTGAAGGGCGGCTCCAACCCGCTCGACGCCAACGACGACTACCTGGTCGTCGGCCACGGTTGCAGCACGGGCGGCTCCGGTTCGCTGGCGCCCTTCGCGCTGATGCTGCTGGCGCTGCCCCTGGTGGGCCGCCGCTTCCGCCGCGCCGGGGGCCTCCTGGCGCGCGCGGGTGGGGCGCTGGCCGTGTTCGTCACCGCGCTGTTCGCGGGCTCCACCGCCCACGCGCAGGCCTCCGCGGTGTCGCAGGCCATCGACGTGCAGCAGTACAAGCCGGGCCCGGGCGTCGCGGACGTGCTCGCGGTGCACGGCGCGAAGGTGCAGCGGCACCTGGGGTGGAACGTGGGGCTGTCGGTCAACTACGCCGACAAGCCGCTCAACTTCTTCGACCCCCGCTCGGACACGTACGTCACCTCCCTGGTGAAGAGCCAGGTGGGCTTCGACCTGATGGGCGCCGTCGGCCTCTTCGACCGCTTCGAGATCGGCGTCGTGCTGCCCATCACCGTCCAGGGTTCGGAGAACTCGCCGGCCGTGGACTCCTCCTTCGCCAACGGCGTGAGCGGGGGCGGCATCGGCGACCTGCGCCTCATCCCGAAGGCGCGGCTCCTGGACGGTGACGACTACGGCGTGTCCGTGGTGCTGCCCATCTCGCTGCCCACGGGCGGCGCGTCGGACTTCCTCGGCGGCTCCGGCGTGTCCGTCAACCCGCGCGTGGTGGCGGAGTACGGCAAGCGCTTCCGCGTGCTCGCCAACGTGGGCGTGGACATCCGCAAGTCGGAGCAGCTGCGCAACCTGAACGTCGGCAGCGCGCTGGCGTACGGGGTGGCCGCGGAGGCTCCGCTGGGCGACATCCCGCTGGCCGTGCAGGCCTCGCTGGCGGGCGCGCTGGGCTTCAAGCAGCAGGACGCGGAGGAGCGTCCGCTGGAGCTGCTCGCGGCCCTGAAGTACCGCGCGCCCACCGGCCTGTCCGCGCAGGTGGGCGCGGGCCCGGGCCTCACCCACGGCTACGGCACGCCGACCTTCCGCGTGCTCGCGTCCGTGGCCTACAGCACCCCGGAGCGCGCCCCGGCGCCTCCGAAGCCCGTGTGCCCGGAGGGCCCCGAGGACTTCGACGGCTTCCAGGACGAGGACGGCTGCGCGGACCCGGACAACGACGGCGACGGCATCCTGGACACGGCCGACAAGTGCCCCAACGAGCCGGAGACGGTGAACGGCTTCGAGGACGAGGACGGCTGCCCGGACACGAAGCCCGCGCCGCCTCCGCCGCCGGTGGACTCGGACGGCGACGGCATCCTGGACCCGGACGACAAGTGCCCCAACGCGCCCGAGGACTTCGACGGCTTCCAGGACGAGGACGGCTGCCCGGATCCGGACAACGACAAGGACGGCATCCCCGACACGGCGGACAAGTGCCCGCTGGAGCCGGAGACCATCAACGGCGTGGAGGACGAGGACGGCTGCCCGGACAAGGGCAAGGTCAAGGTGCTCGTCGAGGGCGAGCGCATCCTCATCCTGGAGAAGGTCTACTTCGCCACGAGCAAGGACGTCATCCTGCCGCGCTCGTTCCCCATCCTGAAGCAGGTGGCCGCCGTGCTGCGCGCCAACCCGCAGGTGGAGCTGCTGCGCATCGAGGGCCACACGGACAGCCAGGGCAGCGACGGCGCCAACCTGGACCTGTCCAAGCGCCGCGCCGCCAGCGTCCGCACGTTCCTCATCAACGAGGGCATCGCGGGCGAGCGCCTGGAGTCCGAGGGCTTCGGCGAGACGAAGCCCGTGGACACCAACAAGACGGCCGCGGGCCGTGAAAACAACCGCCGCGTGGAGTTCAACATCACGCGGATGGGCAAGGTGGAGGTGGAGCAGCCCGCCCCGTAGCGGCCGCTCCAGGGCATGAGACCCGCAAGGCCCGGTTCCCCCCGAGGGAGCCGGGCCTTTTCGTCACCCGCGCCCCGTCCTGTCACGTCACGCGCGCGCGGGAGGCGCGCGTGACCGGTCACGGCGAGTCACCGGACGCGAGTCAAGAGGGTGTTTACATCCGGCGGAGGTCCGCATGGCCGCTGATGCCATTCGCGTAAGTGGGCGTCAGGACTCGGGCGCGCAGCAGGGCGCTACAGGCTGGTAGCGGAATACTTGCCAAAGCGCCCGACTTCCTGATGATTGTCGAGGGTGGGTGTTTCCGCGGACGGCGCCGCGGTGCTTCCGCCACGAGGACGACATGGACCAGTTCGAGCAGAACAAGCAGGCCGCGAAGATTCGTGTCGTGGGCGCGGGCGGGGCGGGCTGCAACGCGGTCAACACGATGATTCTGTCGAAGCTGGACCGCGTCGACTTCATCGCCGCCAACACCGATGTCCAGGCGCTCGCCGCGAGCAAGGCGCCCACCCGGCTCCAGCTGGGCCAGGCGCTCACCAAGGGCCTGGGCGCTGGCGCCAACCCGGAGATGGGCCGCGAGGCCGCCCTGGAGTCGCGCGATCAGATCGCCGCCGTGCTGGAAGGCGCGGACATGGTCTTCGTGACCGCGGGCATGGGCGGTGGCACCGGCACGGGCGCCGCGCCCATCATCGCGGACATCGCCAAGAGCCTGGGCTGCCTCACGGTGGGCGTCGTCACCAAGCCCTTCCTCTTCGAGGGCAACAAGCGCCGCAAGCAGGCCGAGCAGGGCATCGTGGAGCTCAAGGCCGCGGTGGACACGCTCATCACCATCCCCAACCAGCGCCTGCTGTCGCTCTCCAATGAGCCCATGCCGCTGCTGGAGACCTTCAAGCGCGCCGACGAGGTCCTGCTCAACGCCGTGCAGGGCATCAGCGACCTCATCCAGTACCACGGCTACATCAACGTGGACTTCGCGGATGTGAAGACCATCATGAGCGACAAGGGCCTGGCGCTCATGGGCACGGGCCACGCCTGTGGCGACCGCCGCGCCATCACCGCCATGCAGCAGGCCATCTCCAGCCCGCTGCTGGAGGACGTCTCCATCGACGGGGCCACGGGCCTGCTCATCAACATCACCGGCGGCCGCGACATGACCCTGCAGGAGGTCAACGAGGCGCTGACGCTGGTGCACGACGCGGCGGACGGCGAGGCGGAGATCATCTTCGGGTCGCTCATCGACGAGCAGATCCAGGACGAGGTGAAGATCACCATCATCGCCACGGGCTTCGTGCACCGGGACGCGCCCAAGGCGCGCTCCATCTCGCAGGTGGTGCCGGTGTCCGTGGTGGGCCGCCCGCCGGCGGCGCCGCCGCCGTCCGTGCTGACCTCGCCGCGCGAGGAGGTGGCCAGCCTGGTGCCCGCGAAGGGCACGCCCCGTCCGACGATGTCCACCGTGGAGGCGCCCAAGGCCGGCATGCAGAGCGCGCGCACGTCGGTGGTGAAGGACGCGGCGCTGCCCCTGGACGAGGATCAGTTCGACATCCCCACGTTCCTGCGCCGCCAGGGCCAGACGGAGCTGCCGTAAACAGCGTCGGGGACGCTAGCCGCGGGGGAGGCGGGCGACGCTCGCCGTGCCCTTGCCGGTGAGGCGATCACACCGGGTGAGCAGGCCGTCCACCTCGTCGTAGAGCGCGTCGATGCGCTCCGTCGCGCTGGGGGCCGGGAGCAGCCCGTCGCCGGACAGCTCCTCCAGGCGGGTGCCGGCGCGCTGCAGCAGCTGCAGGGCCTTGAGCAGGGAGCGGCCCTCCTTCGTGCCGTCGGGCGTGAAGAGGGTGCCGCCCTCGTAGAGTGTCACCAGGTTGGCGCGGGTGTCCTGCTGCCGCTGGTGGAGCCGGTTCCGGTACAAGTCCAGACGGCGGGCGCGACGGGCACCATGCAGGTCCACGACGCTGTGCGTTCCTGTCGAGGGAGGATTCACGTCGGGCAAGGTACGCCAGGGCCTCGCAAGGCCGCAAATTTACGGGACTGTACGGACCTGTTGCGCACCCGCCCGAGCGCTTGTCAGTCAAGGGGGTGGGGGTTAGGTTGGCCGCCCTTCGCCACGCCAGGGTGCCCGCCATGTTCCAGAAGCTGCTCATCGCCAACCGGGGTGAAATCGCGCGTCGCATCGGGGCGGTGGCCCGGGGCATGGGCGTGAAGACGGTGGCGGTGTACTCGGACGCGGACGCGAGCCTCCCCTTCGTGAAGGAGGCGGACGAGGCCGTGCGCATCGGCCCCGCGCCCGCGAAGGACAGCTACCTGAGCATCCCCGCCATCCTGGAGGCAGCGAAGAAGACGGGCGCGCAGGCGGTGCACCCGGGCTACGGCTTCCTGTCGGAGAACGGCGAGTTCGCGCAGGCGTGCGCGGACGCGGGCCTCACCTTCGTGGGCCCGCCGCCGGAGGCCATGGCCCGGATGAAGGACAAGAGCCAGGCGCGCAAGCGGGTGTCCGCCGCGGGCGTGCCGGTGGTGCCGGGCAGCGACGGCGTGCTGCCGGACGTGCAGAGCGCCCTGGCGGCCGCGGAGCGCATCGGCTACCCGGTGCTGTGCAAGGCCGCCAGCGGCGGTGGCGGCATCGGCATGGCGGCGGCGAACAACCCCGCGGAGCTGGAGAAGGTGTACCGCCAGTGCACGGACCGGGCGAAGGCCGCCTTCGGCCGCGAGGGCGTGTACCTGGAGCGCTACTTCCCGGCGCCCCGCCACATCGAGGTCCAGATCCTCGGCGACACCCACGGCCACCTCATCCACGGCCTGGAGCGCGAGTGCTCCATCCAGCGCCGGCACCAGAAGGTGGTGGAGGAGGCCCCGTCGGTGCTGTTCGCCGACGGGCGGAACGCAGCGCTGGCGGACACGCTCTTCACGGCGGCCGTCGAGGCGGCCAAGGCGTTCGGCTACGCCAACGCGGGCACGGTCGAGTTCCTGTACTCCGACGGGCAGGTGTACTTCATCGAGATGAACGCCCGGCTCCAGGTGGAGCACCCGGTGACGGAGCTGACCACGGGGCTGGACCTCATCGGCTGGCAGCTGCGCATCGCCGCGGGCGAGAAGCTGACGGTGAAGCAGGAGGACGTGAAGCGGAAGGGCGCGGCGCTGGAGTTCCGCATCTACGCGGAGGACCCGGTGAAGTACTTCCCGTCCCCCGGCCCGCTGAAGGTGTTCCAGCCGCCCACGGGCGAGGGCGTGCGCCTGGACTCCGGCTACGCGGAAGGGGACGTGGTGACGCCCAACTACGACCCGATGATCGCCAAGCTCATCATCACCGGCCCCACGCGCGACGAGGCCATTGCCCGCGCGGTGAAGGCGCTGGAGTCCTTCCGCATCGAAGGCATCAAGACGAACATCCCGCTCCACCTGCGCATCCTGAAGGACCCTGCCTTCAGCGCCGGTGAGCTGGACACGCACTTCCTGGATCATCACGCGAAGCCTTAGAGGGCGGCGGGGGAGGCCCCGCGCTCGTTTCCCACCCGAGGAGGGACGGTTCATGGCGGACGTTGCGGCGCACATCACGGGCACGGTGTGGAAGATCGAGGTGAAGGTCGGCGACAAGGTGGATGCCGGCCAGACGCTCGTCATCCTCGAGTCCATGAAGATGGAGATGCCCGTGGAGGCCGAGTCAGGCGGCACGGTGAAGGAGATCCGCTGCAAGGAGGCGCAGTCGGTCAACGAGGGCGACGTCCTCGTGGTGCTCGAGTAGGCACGGGTTTCACCCTCGGGACGGGGAGCGACGCCAGGGATGGAGCCCACGCTGGAGGTGGAGGATCGCGAGGGCGGAGTCCGGGTGCTCACCGTCTCCAACCCGTCGCGGCGCAACGCGCTCAACGACGCGTTGCTGGCCCGGCTGGACGCGGCGCTGGAGCCGGCCGCCCATGTGCGCGCGCTCCTGGTGCGTGGCCAGGGCGGGCACTTCTGCGCCGGTTACGACCTGACGCACCTGGGGCCGCCGGGCGCGGATGGGCGGCTGCCGGATGATCCGCTGGTGGCGTGCCTGTTGAAGCTGGAGCGGCACCCGGCGCCATCGGTGGCGCTGGTGCAGGGCGGCGCGGTGGGCGCGGGCTTCGACCTGGCGGCCGCCTGCGACTTCCGCGTGGGCGCCGCGGACGCGTTCTTCCTCATGCCTCCGGCCCGGCTGGGCATCGTGTACTCGCCGGAGGGGCTGGCGCGGGCGGTGCGGCTGGTGGGGCTGGCGCGCGCCAAGCAGCTGTTCCTCACCGCGCGCCGGCTGCCGGCGGCGGAGGCGCTCGCGTGGGGCCTGCTGGAGGAGTGCCCCGAGGACGCGGAGGGACGCGCGCTGGCGCTGTGCGCGACGCTGGCCGCGGGGGCGCCCAAGGCGGTGTCGGGGATGAAGGAGGCGTTCGGGCTGCTGGCGCGCTCCGGGCTGTCCCCGGAGGACGTCGCGCACCTGCGTCAGGTGCGCGGCGACGCCTTTGGCAGCGAGGACGCGAAGGAGGGGCGCGCGGCCTTCCTGGAGAAGCGCGCGCCCCGGTTCACTGGCCGCTAGGTGTCGCCGAACAGCTCGCCCATGCGCAGCTGGAGCGCGGAGGCGATCTTGTAGAGCGACGAGATGGACGCGGAGGACTCCGCGCGCTCAATCTGGGACAGCAGCGACACGGACAGGCCGGTGCGGCGGGCCAGCTGCTTGAGCGTGAGCTCCTGCGTCTTGCGCGCGTCGCGGATGGTGCGGCCGATGGCGCGGTGCAGGTCCGCCTCCGGGTCCTGGGACAGGCCCTTCTTCTGCAGCGCGTTGCGCACGGCGGCCGTGAACTGCTCCGGCTCCATGGGCTTCTTCACATAGTCGGACGCCTGCGCCTTGAGCGACGCGACGGCCGTGTCCACGGTCGGATAGGCCGTGGCGACGATGACCGCGATGTCCGTGTCGTACTTGCGGATCTGCTCCAGGACTTCAGTGCCGGACATCTGCGGCATCATCATGTCGAGGATGACGAGGTGGAAGTCGGAGCCACGGAGGATGTCCACCGTCTGCGTGGGGTCCGTCGTGGTGATGACCTCGTAGCCTTCACGGGTCAGCACCAGCTTGAGGTAGTCGCAGTTGTCCTGCTCGTCATCAACTACCAGGATGCGAATCTGCACAGCGTCTCCTCGCTGCAGGGTTGAGGGAAGTGCTGCGGGGATCTACTCGCCATTGTTGGCGGCGGGGGATTATTGAGCCTGGGACGCGGCTTGGACCTTGCTCAAGGCTTTGATCACCAGGTCGCGCTTGGGATAGCCCTCGGACGTGAGCAAGAGGAACTCCTTGTAGGCCTGCTCACTCGCTTTGTAGTCCTTGAGCGTGGCTTGCACCACGCCCAGCATGAGGTGGCACTCGGGAACCTTGGGAGCGAGCGACGCGCAGTCCTGGGCAATTGCCAGGGCTTCGTTGGGGTTCTCCCTGGTCATGATGCGGACAGCGTCCTGGATTTCGCTGAGCTTCTCGCCACGAATGTCCGCCGGCTTCACGTTCTGCTTCTGCATGTAGGCGGAGGTCAATTGCGGAGGCTTCTTGGATGAAGCGCTGACGGCTTCGATCTCCTGCGGCGGCTCCGGCAGCTGGGCGTTCTGCGCGGCCTGCGCCTGCGCGGCTTCCAACTGGTCGCTCAGCTCCGTGCGCTCCTTCGCGAAGACCGTGTCCGCGGGGATGGCGCTGAAGACCTTGGTCGCCTCATCGACACCAGCTCCATTGGGCTTGAGGAGGGCCTTGCGGGTCGCGTTGAGGTCCTTCTCCGCCTTCTTCTCCTTGTCCAGCCGCGCCTGGAGCTCTTCGAGCTTCGGTGCCGGCAGTGCCTTGGACTTGCGGAGCGCGTCGAGCGCGCTGGCGGCGATGTTCAACTTGCCCCCCTGCAGCGCATCCAGGAAGGCCTGATCCGCCGGAGGCTCCGGGGGCTTCTCAGGCGTTGCGGGCAGGTTCGCGGCCACGGTCTCCGGGGGCTTCGTCTCCGGAGGTTTCGCCTCGGGCGGTGCCTCCGGGGGCGACTGCGGCGGATCCGCGGCGACCACGGGAGGCGAGGTGTCCGGGGGCTTGGGCAGCAGGTCCTGGCCCTTCACCACGAAGAGCGCCGCGCCCGCGCCAATGGACACGAACGCGATCACCGCGGCCACCCACATCTTCTTGGACCCGGAGCGCTCCTGCGCCGCGATGTCCTCTTCCAGCGAGCCCGGCCCCACGAAGCGCAGCTTCACGTGGCCCATCTCGATGATGTCGCCGTGCGCGAGCGTCGCCTGGGCGTAGCTCTCACCGTTGACCGTCATCCCGTTCGCCGACTGCATGTCGATGACGCGCCACTCGCCCGTCTCCTCGCGCACGACCTTCGCGTGCGTGCGGGACAGCGAGCGGTGATCCAGGGCCACGTCGTTCTCCGACGTGCGGCCGATCCGCAGCTCCGTGCGGTTGCAGTCGAACTCCAGGCCCTTGAACTCGTTGGGGGCGAGCACCACCAGCCGGGGCTGCTCGTCCTCTGGCACGCGCTCCACGCGCCGGGGGCGCTCCGCCTCCATCTGGTCCATGCGGATGATGGACGTGGCGTTGCGGCGGGCGTCCGCGGACACGGGCGTGTGGTCGTGCTCGTCGCCGGAGTCCTCGTCCTCCGCGTCGTCCTCGCCGTCCACCCTGGTGTCGCGAGGCGGCGGGCCGCTCTCGACGTCGTCATCCTCCTCCGGCTCCGGCTCCGGCCGGCGGGAGGCGGGCACCTTGGCGGTGATGGCGCCAGTGGGGGCGGCGTTGGCCCCGCCCTCGACCTGCAACGCCAGATCGTAGTCGCCGATCTGGATGAGGTCGCCCTCCTTCAGAGGGAGCTGGCCTGCGACGCGTTCGCCGTTGATCCGGGTGCCGTTGTAGCTCCCCAGGTCTTCGAGCACGACGTGCCCATTGAGGCGCACCAGCCGGGCGTGTCGACGTGACACGTTCCGCTCGGTCAGGCGGATGGTGTTCCCCTCCTGACGGCCAATGGTGATTTCGTCGCGCACGAAGGGAACAACGGTCTTGCGCCCCTCGTCGTCTTCGATGATGAGCTTCAGCACGGGTCCGGTCCGAGTACAGCTATAGCAGAATGCCCTTTGCCGAGACAAGCCATGTATCCCCCGAGAACAACAGGGTTTTTCGCCCATCCCAGGGTCAGGGAGGCACTGTTGTCCATCGGTCGATTGGCCGGAAAGGGGAGGGAGCGCAGGATACCGGGGCTCACGATAGCGCTGATCGCGGCGCAGGCCATTCTGTACACGTTCGTGGCGTCTGGAGGGCCGCCCGGCGTGGACGCGCTGATCCACTGGGGCGCCAAGTCGGGCCCCTTGGTGACGGACGCGGGGCAGGGCTGGCGGCTGCTCACGGCCAACCTCCTGCACCGGGACGCCCTGCACCTGGGCCTCAACCTGCTGGTGTTCGCGGGGGTGGGCTCCGCCGTGGAGCGGGCGTGTCGGTGGTGGGACTACGTGGCGCTGCTCGCCGTGTCGGGCCTGGCGACGATGACGGGCTCGCTCTGGTGGTCGCCGACGGTGAGCGTGGGTGCCTCGGGGTGGGTGTTTGGATGCGTGGGGGCGCTGCTGGTGCTGGGGCGGCGCGCCCGGAGCGGGCCGGGGGAGCGCTTCCGCTGGTTTTCCGGGGAGAACGCCCTGCCCACGGTGCTCGTCTTCCTGTGGCTCGGCTGGACGAGCGTGGGCGTGGACAACGCGGGGCACCTGGGAGGGCTGCTGGCGGGGCTGCTCGTGGGCGTCCTCTTGTGGTCGCGGGCGTGGGGGGCGGGGCTGGCGCGGGCGGCGGCGCTGGTGGGGCTGGCGGTGCTGGGGGCGGCGGTGGTGGTGGCGGAGCGCTCGCAGTGGCGGGTGGAGCGCGACGACGGCTTCGGCGTCTCGGTGTCGCTGCCGGACGGGTGGCACCGGGAGGAGGACGGCCAGGGCCGGCGGGCCTTCTCCAACGGGCTGAGGGGGCTGGGGCGGGCCACGCTCACGGCGGAGGCCATCGAGGCGGGTGAGCCCGGGGACGGCTCCGCGCAGGCACGGCACTTCCT
This sequence comes from Corallococcus sp. RDP092CA, assembly GCF_041903675.1. Lineage (NCBI taxonomy): Bacteria > Pseudomonadati > Myxococcota > Myxococcia > Myxococcales > Myxococcaceae > Corallococcus > Corallococcus sp. RDP092CA. The sequence goes on from NZ_JAYESI010000010.1 coordinate 87,287, forward strand.
GGCCGAGTCGCTGGTGCCGGGCCGGGCGGGGCCGGAGGGGCGCACGGTGTCCGTGGGGGCCGTGGAGCCCGCGTCGCTGGGAGGGCGGCCCGCCCAGCGGATCCGCGCGGAGCTGGACGGGGCGAGCGGGCAGACGCACCTGGTGGCGTGGTTCGTGCCGCGCGGCGAGTGGGTGTACCGGCTCGTCTTCACCTGGCCCAGGGCCTATCCGGCCTACGCGCGGGTGGTGGAGCGGATGACGGCGGACGTGCGCTTCGACGAGCCCGGGAGCCTGCGGGTCGCCCGGGCCCGGGCGCTGCTGGTGCCGGGCGTGGCGGGACCGCTGCGGGACCTGGGCCATGCCCTGCGTCGCTGGGGGCTGCCGGCGGACGCGGTGGAGCCCCTGGCGTCGGCGGTGCGGCTGGGGCCGACGCAGGTGGACACGCGCGTGGAGCTGGCTCGCGCGTACTTCGAGTCCGGGCAGGTGGAGGCGGGCTGTCACGCGGCGGCGGAGGCCCGGGTGTACGGGCCGTCCGACGTGGGCGCGCTGGAGGCCGGCGTGCGCTGCGCGCTGGCGCGGGGGGACGCCTCGGAGGCCCTGCTGCGCCTGGAGGAGGCCCGCCGCGTGGATCCTCGGGACGCGCGGCTGCGCGCGGCCGAGGGGGCCCTGAAGGCGGCGGTCGAGGCGCCAGGGCCGTAGCCGGACGGGCGCGGCGTTCAGCGCTCGCCGAACGGGCGCACCGCGAGCCCCACGCCCAGCATCCCCTCGTCTCGCCGGAAGAGGCCCGCGTCGCTCCGCGCGCCCGTGGCCGTGAGCCGCACGAACACCGGCGCGTCGTTGACGGCGAGGACCACGTGCTCCAGCGCGACCTCGCCCCGGGCCCGGAACCAGGCGCCGCCGTCGAAGCCGAAGCTCCAGCCCGCGAGCCCCGTCGCGCGCAGCGCCCACCGTCCATCGCGCGTCTCCCAGCCCGCGTCGAGCAGCAGGGACGTGAAGGGAGACACCTCGTTCCGCGTGCCGTCCGGGGTGTGTCGCAGCGCATGGCTCGCGGCGGGGCCCACGGCCAGCCAGCCCCACTCGGTGTTCGTGCGGAGCGGATCCAGCAGCAGCCCCACGCGGCCCGTCTCCAGCGTCCAGCCCCGGCCCTCCCAGCCGCGCCGCTCCAGGTGCGCCGCGCGCGCGGCGAGGGCCACGTCGAACGGGAAGGGGATGCGCCGGGGCCGGCCGATGGACACGAGGATCGCTCCTTCCTCCACGTGCCTGCGCAACAGGCCGTCATACGCGGTGAAGGTCAGCCCCTTCCGCGCGCCACCCCACGCCTCCGTCACGAGCAGCCGGTGCGAGTCGAACCACCGCGAGTCCGCCTTGCTGCCGCTCGAGCGCGCCGCGCGGACGAGGAGCCCCGTGCGAACGACGAGGGCCTCGTCGCCGTCCTGCACGCGCAACTGGGTGCCCAGCACCCAGCCGGTGCCGGGGTCGAAGCAGGTGGGGAACGGCTCCCCGGCGTCCGTCCGGCCCTGGCAGGACAGGCCGGGCCCGGTGCCCAGGAGCAAGGCCAGCGCGAGCGCCACCATCCCGGACCTAGCCCTTCTCCGGCGAGGACACCGGCGCGGACCTCCTCGCGGGGGCCCACATCGAGAAGCGCAGGCCCGCCTGCGCGGACCACTCCCAGCCGGCGGGCACGCTCGCCACGTCGTCGCGCCACGTCCCGCGTCCATCCAGCGTCAGGCTCACGGGCTGGTCGTTGATGGCCAGGACGATGACCTCGTAGCCCGCGCGCAGCCGCAGCCGCTCCGGGCGCAGGGGCCGGCCCTCCACAGCCTCCGCGAGCAGCACCTTCTGGGCCTCCGCGCCGAAGCGCACGTGGTGGAAGCCGTCCCGGTCCAGCGTGAGGTCTCCCTCCAGCGCCGCCGCCGGGACGAGCGTGAAGAAGCCGTTCGTCCGGTCGCGCTCCACGGCGGGGCCGGCGCGCAGGCGCACGTAGGACACGAGGTCGCTCGAGTGCCACAGGTCCAGCGTCGCGTGCGTCGCGGCCACGGAGAGGAAGTCCGCGTGCGCGTCCTCGCGGCGCACCTGCTCGCCGTGGAGCACCTCCATCCAGAAGCCCAGGTTGGCGTGGATGTCCAGGCGGCGAGGGCGGCCGTAGAACGTCGTCACCCGGAAGAGCGGCGCGGCATTCTGGCTGCGGAAGTCGTAGCGCAGGAGCGTGGCCTCGTAGGAGGCCGCGTCGCCCAGGTACAGCTCCGTGTCCAGCAGCGTCATCCGGTGCAGCCGGTCCGAGTCCCCTGGCCACTCCAGGTCCACGCCGAAGTCCACCCGCACGCGCTCGTCCAGGCGGTCCGGCGCGCGCAGCCAGCGCGGCGCCCAGGCCCCGCCCGCGTAGACGCGCCGGTGCAGGTCGAAGTTGTACTGGAGCACCCGCCCGCGCGCGTCGCGGTACCAGCCCGGCGGCGCCTCCGCGATGGCGGGCACCAGGCGGTACTCGCGCGCCAGCTCCGGGGGCATCCGCAGCGGCACGCACGCGTTCACCCGTTGCAGGGGCTGGTCGCTCTCGTGGCCCTCCGCGTCCAGCTCATACGCGGGCGACACCCAGCACTCCTTCCTCGCGTCGTCGCAGCTGGCGCGCCACGCTCCCGAAGGCACGGCGGGCGTGGGCGGCAGGGCGAGGCACCGCACCCGCCCGTCATGCGGCTGCTGGGGAGACGACGCGTCCGGGACGGGCATCTGGAAGTCCCACGGCTCCGGCTCCGGAGGCGGCTCGGGCGTGGCGGCCGGTGTTGTCTCCACCGGCGCCTCGTCCGGAGCCCGCGGCGCCGTCGCCACCGGCGCCTCGTCCGGAGCCCGCGGCGCCGTCGCCACCGGCGCCTCGTCCGGAGCCCGCGGCGCCGTCGCCTCCGGCGCCTCCACCTGCCCCAGCAGGAGGGCACAGCCCAGGGTCACCGCTGAAACCAGCATCACTGCTCCTCGTCGAGCGGCCTCGCGCGTTCCGGCCACGCGCTCAGGCCTGGTGACGGGGGGCCATTACAAGGCCCGTGCCCCTGGCCGGAGGACGGGCTTTCGCGGACTTGCCCGTGCGGCTGTGCAGGCGCCTGCACAGCCCCTGTGCACGCGGGTGGCGCGAGAACGACGCACCCCCTTCCAGGTCGGTCGACCGGCGGGAGTCGCGGGGGTATAAGCCCCCCGGCCCCATGGGGTGCACGGTGGCCCGTCCCAGACGACGAAGGAGCACGCGCGCGTGGCAAGCGACGGCGAAAAGAACCCGCAGGGGGAATCCACCTTCACCCGGGCCATCCTCGGTGAGGACACCCTGACGTCTTCCTGGGCGAAGCGGTGGCTGGCCCTGTCCTTCAGCGCGCGCGTGGTCCTGGCGACCGCGGGCTTCGCGGCGCTGCTCTTCGTGCCCTACCTGGGCGCGGTCGGCCTGTGGGACCCCTGGGAGACCCACTACGGCGAGGTGGGCCGGCAGATGATCCAGCGCGGCGACTACGTCTATCCCTTCTGGGAGAACGCGTGGTTCTTCTCCAAGCCGCCGCTCACCATGTGGATGCAGGCGCTGGGGATGAACCTCGTCGGCGCGCTCAGGGGCGACGGCGCCATGGGGCTCTACACGGAGTGGGGCATGCGCATGCCCTTCGCCCTCCTGAGCATCACCGCCGTGGCGCTGCTGTCGCTGGCGGTGGCGCGGGTGGTGAACATGCGCGCGGGCCTGGCCACCGGCTTCGTGCTGGCCACCATGCCGCTGTACTTCCTGCTCACCCGGCAGACCGTCACCGACACGCCCTTCGTCACCACGTTCGTGTGCGCCATGGCGTGCGCGCTCATCGCGCAGCTGGATGACACCACGAAGCACCGCGCCGGCTGGTGGTACGCGTTCTACGTCTTCGCGGGCCTGGCCACGCTGGCCAAGGGCCTGCTGGGCGTGGGCCTGCCCGCGGTCATCCTGGTGCTGTACGCGGTCGCCGCCGTCATCCCGTGGAGCCGCGAGAGCCTGGAGGCCCACCTGCGCTGGCTGGCCAGCGGCGAGGTCCGCGCCCAGGTGCGCGCGGGCACGCGGGCCATGCCGGTGCTGTGGGCGCAGATGTACCGGATGAAGCTGGGCACGGGCATCCTCGTGTTCGCGGCGGTGGCGGTGCCCTGGTACCTGACGCTGGTGCTCTTCGACGGCGTGGACGACGAGGGCAAGCTGTTCTGGTACCGCTTCTTCATCCACGACCACCTGAACCGCCTCACCTCGGGCGTGCACACCACCACGCCGGGCGGGTCGTTCACCTACTTCATCGAGCAGGGCGGCTTCGCCATCTTCCCCTGGGTGGCGCTGCTGCCCGGCGCGTTCGCGGTCGTGTCGCGCCTCAAGCTGCGCTCGCGGGACAAGGCGGACCACCTGGCGCTCATCGCGGTGCTGTGGGTGGCGTTCGCGTTCTACCTGCTGGCCTCCAGCGCCACGAAGTTCCACCACTACGTGTTCCCCATCCTGCCGGGCCTGGCCATCCTCATCGCGCTGTTCGTGGACCGGCTGTGGAAGGACGGCGTCTCCGAGCACGCCGTGAGCCTCATCTTCGGCCTGGTGCTCTTCATCCTGGTGGGCAAGGACCTGGCGGAGAACCCCAAGGACTTCACCGACCTGTTCGTCTACAACTACGACCGGCCCTATCCGCAGGAGCTGGTCACCAAGCCCATCGCGTTCTTCTCCTCGCGCCCGCTGTGGATGGGCGACCTGGTGACGCTGGTGCTGCTGGCCTTCGGCGTGTACCTGGCCTTCGACGCGTTCTCCTCCAAGGCGAAGGGGGAGCGCCCGGCCGCCGGACGCGCCTTCGCGCTGGGCCTCCTGCTCACCGGCGGGGCCACGCTGGCCGCGGTGACGTCGCAGGGGCAGGTGTCCGCGATGGGGCTGTGGGGCGTGGCGCTGCTGACCGTGGCGGCCTTCCTCCTCTGGCAGGCGTCGCGGCCGGAGGAGGCGCCGGGGCGCACGGTGCTCCAGGCGGTGGGCTTCGGCCTGGCGCTGGTGGGCGTGGCGCTGGCGGTGCGCGGCTTCAGGGGGCCGCCCGCGTCGGACGCGCTGTTCAAGGCCCTGTCCGGCACCATCAACGTGAAGGTGGCCCTGGGCTTCGCGTTCGGCGTGGCCGGCGTGCTGGCGGCGGTGGCCGCGCTACAGCGCTCGCGCGTGCTGCTGTTCAGCACCTTCTGGGGGCTGGCCGCGGCGTTCGCGCTCTGGTTCAACTGGGGCCACTGGGTGGACCTGTCCCACCACTGGACGCAGCGCGACCTGTTCTGGCGCTACTACGCCCAGCGCAAGCCGGGCGAGCCCATCGCCGCGTACATGATGAACTGGCGCGGGGAGACGTTCTACTCGCGCAACACGGTGGAGCAGTTCCGCGCCAACGACGCCAACACGCGCATGCGCAACTACGTGTCGCGGCCCGGCCGTGAGTGGGCCCTGGTGGAGCACAACCGCGTGAACCTGCTGCGCAACGCGGTGGGGGCCGACAAGACCGTCACCCTCATCGACCGGGACATCAACAACAAGTTCGTCCTGGTGACCATCGAGTGAGCATCTTCGTCCCTCCCCCCCGCGTGGAGGCCCCCGTGGAGGGGGGCCTGCGCGTGCGCGGGCTGGCGAAGCGCTTTGGCGAGCGCACCGCCGTGGAGGACCTCACCTTCGACGTGCGGCCCGGCGAGGTGTTCGGCCTCCTGGGCCCCAACGGCGCGGGCAAGACGACGACGGTGCGCATGCTGACGGGGCTGCTCAGGCCCTCCGCGGGCGACGCGGAGGTGTGGGGCCACTCCGTCACCCACGACGGCGAGTCGCTGCGCAAGGTGGTGGGCCTGCTCACCGAGCAGCCCGGGCTCTACGACCGGCTCACCGCGCGGGAGAACCTGCGCTTCTTCATCAAGCTGCACGAACTGGACGAGTCCACCGCGTGGCCCCGCGCGAAGCACTACCTCGACCGCTTCGGGCTGGGCGGCCGCGAGGACGACCCGTGCGGCGGCTTCAGCAAGGGCATGCGCCAGAAGCTGGCCATCGTGCGCACGCTGGTGCACGACCCGCGCGTCATCTTCCTGGACGAGCCCACCAGCGGCCTGGACCCGGAGTCCGCGCGCACCGTGCGCGACGCGGTGGCGGAGCTGGCCTCCGAGGGGCGCACCATCGTCCTGTGCTCGCACAACCTGGCGGAGGTGGAGCGGCTGTGCGAGCGCGTGGCCGTGGTGCGCCGCCGCCTGCTGGCGCTGGGCCCGGTGCGCGAGCTGCGCCGCGCGGGACAGGCGCTGGACGTGCGCGTGGAGGGCGACGCGCAGGGCTTCCTCCCCGCGCTGGCGGCGCTGCCCTTCGCGCCCAACGTGCTGGCGGAGGGCGGGCGCCTGCGCGTGATGCTCGCGGACGAGGCGCAGGCGCCGGACGTGGTGGCGTGCCTGGTGGGCGCGGGCGCGCGCGTGCACGGCGTGGTGCCCGCGCAGCGGCCGCTGGAAGAGGTGTACCTGGACCTGCTGCGGGAAGAGGGGACGTGAGCAATGGCCTTCCGGCCGCGACGCGCGTTGGCGGTGTTCTGGAAGGACCTGCTGGACCTGCGCAAGAACGTGGGCCTGCTCGTGTCCATGGCGGTGCTGCCGCTGGTGATGGTGACGGTGCCCATCGGCGTGGTGTGGACCTACGTCCGGCAGCCGGACCACGCGGACCTGCGCACGGTGGCGCTCTTCTACGACCCCACGCTGCCGCTGGGCGCGAGCGCGGCGCGCTTCCTCATCGACAAGTCGCTCACCGACTGGTTCGGCATGTTCCTGGTGATGCCCGTCTTCATCCCCATCCTCGTCGCGTCGCAGAGCGTGGCGGGGGAGAAGGAGCGCCGGACGCTGGAGCCGCTGCTGGCCTCGCCCGTGTCCGCGGCGGAGCTGGTGGCGGGCAAGTGCCTGGCCGCGCTGGTGCCCGCGGTGGTGCTCACCTGGGGCGCCTTCGTGCTGTTCTGCGTCGGCGTGGACTGGGTGGCCTGGCCGCTCGTGGGCGCGCCGCTGATGCCGGACGCGCTGTGGGGCTTCGGCGTGTTCGTGCTCGCGCCGCTGTTCGCCTTCTTCGGCAACGGCGTGGCGGTGCTGATCTCAGCCCGGGTGAGCGAGGCCCGCATGGCGCAGCAGCTGTCCGCGCTGGTGGTGCTGCCGCTCGTCGGGCTGGTGGGCGGCCAGGTGGCCGGCGTGCTCAAGGCGGGCCTGGGGTACTACGCCATCCAGGGCGCCGTGGTGCTGGTGCTGGACTTCATCCTCCTGGCCGCCAGCATCCGCCTCCTGGATCGGGAACGTCTGGTCAGCCGCTGGGGTTGAGTCACTGGCGGGTTGGAGACTGGACTGCCAGGGGGACGGCCGGACGGGCAGGCGGCCGTGAAGCTGGTATGTTCCCGACGGAAGGCCGGGGAAGGCGCGGTGGCGCTTTCGCGCCGGCGGCCCCGCATTTAGGGGTTGGATTCACGGAGCTTTGAAGACCTGCCGCCCACGCGGCCACGGAGGCGCTGAAACAGACATGGGGATCTTCGACAGCATCAAGGGCGAGGCGCAGCGGAACTTCATCGCCCGCGCGGACAGCGCGAAGGGCGAGATCGTCTACAAGTATCCGGAGAAGAACGTCCGGATGAAGACGCAGCTCACCGTGGACGCGGATGAGGTGGCCCTGTTCGTCAAGGACGGCAAGGTGGAGGGGAAGCTGGGGCCCGGCCGCCACACGCTGGACACCAACAACATCCCGTTCCTGTCGCGCCTGCTGGAGGGCTTCACCGGCGGCAACATGTTCATGGCGGAGATCTTCTTCGTCTCCAACCGCGAGCACACGGGCGTGAAGTTCGGCGGCCCCATCGGTGACGTGCGCGACCCGGAGACGGGCCTGGGCATCGGCACCATGGTGTACGGCGACTTCTCCATCCGCGTGACGGAGCCGGAGAAGCTGGTCGTGGGCCTCGTGGGCATGGGCCGCGCCTCCAACGAGGAGTTCCTGGGCTGGTTCAAGGGCCAGGTGCTCAAGGTGACGCGCGACCGCACCGCAGAGCTGCTGGTGAAGAAGAAGTGGCCGCTGCTGGACGTCACGAGCGGCGCCTACGTGGAGGAGATGGAGCAGGAGATCCTCGCCGGCCTGAAGCCGCACGTGGACTCCTACGGCCTCACCATCGTCCGCATGGGCAACTTCGTCGTCAGCATCAAGCCCGAGGACGAGGTCACGCTGAAGAAGCTGTCCAAGGACGTGGCGTACTCGCGGCTGGCGGGCGGCTTCCAGCAGTACGCGCAGGGCCAGGCGATGCTCGGCGCGTCCGAGGGCATGGCCAAGGGCGGTGGCGGCTCCGACGGCGCCATGCAGGGCATGGGCATGGGCATGGGGTTCGGCATGGCGCAGATGTTCGCCAACCAGCAGAATCAGCAGCAGCGCCCCGCGGAGCCCGCGCAGGCGGCCCCCGCCGCGGACACGCGCAGCCCGGCGCAGCGGCTCAAGGAGCTCAAGGAGCTCAAGGACGCGGGCGTGCTCTCCGACGAGGAGTACAACGCCAAGCGCGCGGAGCTGATGAAGCTGCTGTAGCCCCGCCGCTGGCGCGCTGAAGCATGAGGGCCCTGTCTCCCGGCCGTGGGAGGCGGGGCCTTCGCGCGTTTCAGGGGGCGGACGTGCCCGGCACGGCGAGGCGCAGCTGCTCGTGCAGCGTCTCCGCGCGCAGGTAGAGGAACTGCACGTCGCCGAAGGCCAGCGTGGCGCCGTCGTGGAGCATCACCTGGGCCTTGAAGGCCAGGGGCGCGCCGTTGATGAAGGTGCCGTTCATGGACTGGGCGTCGCGCACGGAGAAGTCCCCGGCGTCCGCGTTCCAGCGCAGGGTGGCGTGGTGCTGGGAGACGGAGGGCTCCGGCACCATGAGGTCGCACGCGTCGGTGCGGCCCACGGTGAACTCCTCGCCGTCCTGGTTCGGCTGGAGGAAGTGGACCTCCAGGTTGTCGAAGTCGCGCAGCATGGCGAGCAGCCGCTCCTCCATGCGCGAGCGGTGCGCCATCCCCACCGTGCGCATGCCCACCATGGCCGGGGCGACGACGGCGCGGAAGGCGGCCTCCACGGGCTGCTGGATGAGGGCGACGGCGCCGGACGCGGCCCGGAAGGACTCCAGCGAGGCGCTCGCGAAGGGGCGGAGCTGTTTCACGGACACCATGGCGCTGGACCCTACGTGCAACGGGTGGGAACGGAAAGGGGCCTAGGAGGCGAGTGGCGCGGCCTGGGCGCGGGGCATCTGGGGCACGGAGGTCGGCGCCGGACCCGGGGACGTGGGCGGAGGGGCGGGCGTGTCGTCCAGCCTGCGCAGGTCCAGCTTCATGGGCACCTGCAGCGTGGTGCCCAGCCGCAGGAGCAGCACGTCCGGCGCGAGGCCGTTCTCGCCAAGGGCCTGCGTCACCTCGCGCGCGGAGGCCGCGGTGCCGCGGGCCCAGAGCTCCTTGAGGAACGCGCCCGCCTCCGGCGCGTGCCACCACGCCGGGCCGAAGCGCGCCTTCAGCTGCCCCTGGAGCTGGCCCGCCAGGAACCACGCCCGGAAGCTGTCGGCGGACTGGTAGAAGTCCTCCTGGTCCACGAGGTAGCGCTCCACGTCGTCCGCGGTCATGGGCATGGCGCCGGTGCGCGCCATCAGCGCGCGGTACAGCTCGCGCGGATCCACGTCCGTGCGGCGGTGCAGCTCCAGCTGGTACAGCAGCCGGCCCGCCGCGTGGCGGATGAGGTACAGCTTGTGCGCGCTGGAGGTCGCCAGGTACTGGGCGCGCTTGTCCGCGTCCCCCAGCACGCCCGCGTTCTCCTCCAGCCACACCGGGTCCTCCAGCAGGTCCTCGAAGAGCGCCGAGTACGCCTCGCCCACGGTGGGGTTGCCCAGCCGCGCCAGCTCGAAGCGGGGCTCCTGGGTGAAGGCCGCGTGCAGGAGGTGCCCCACCTCATGCAGCACGCGGCCCTGGTGCAGCACGCCCGTGCCCGGCTTGAAGGACAGCCGCACGTCGGACGGCACCTTCACCGCCAGGGCCAGCGGGCGCGGGTTCTTCTGCGGCAGGTCGCGCGCGTCCACCTTCACGTTGGGCAGCGCGCTCAGGTCGATGCCCAGCCCCGCCACCGTGGCCTGCGCCTTCGCCAGCGACTCGCCCTTGGGGAACGCGTCCTCCACCTCGCGCGAGCGGAACAGGCGCGGGATGTCCGCGCGCGTGAGCTGCGCGAAGGGCAGCCCCAGCTCGCGCTGGGCGAGCCGCTCCATCACCAGCCGGTACGGCTCCTGGGTGGCCTGGAGGACCTCCTCCGCCAGCTGCGCCAGCCGCTCCAGGTCCGCCTGCCGGAGCTCGCTGCCGAAGGCCTCGTAGGACTCGAAGCCCATCTGCTCCACCAGCTCGTTGGTGCGCGCCTCGCGGCGCAGCAGCGTCTGGTTGAGGCGGGCGAGCGCGGGCGTGGCCGCCGCGTAGAGCGCCTTGCGCTTGAGGGCGCTCTTCTCGTTGGCGAGCAGCCGCTCCAGGTCGTGGTAGCGCACCTCGCGCCCGTCCACGTTCAGCTTGAGTGACGCCTCCAGGTTGGCGGAGGCGTCGTTGTGCTCGGCCAGCTCGCGCGCCAGGAGCTCGCCGGCGAAGTGGCCGTGGAGCGCGGTGAGGGCGCGCAGCTCGCGCGGGTCCTTCGTCAGGTGCCGGAGCCGGTCGATGCGGCGCAGGTTCTCCAGGCTGAAGAGCGCCTGCTTGCCGCTGTAGGTCGCGGCGATGTCCACCGCCTTGCCTTCCGTCCAGTAGTCCCACACGAGCCGGTGCTGCTCCTCCAGGAGGAGGGCGGCCTCCGCGGACAGGGCCTTCACCTCTCCGGTCAACAGTTCTTCCTCGCTGGGAGGGGGGGCCACCACCGGGGGCGGCGCCTTGTGACAGGCGCTCAGCAAACACATGGTGGCGGCGAGGAGGGACGGAATCCTTGGGGACATGGGCCGCCCATGTTACTTCCGACCCGCCGATGCCCAACGTAAACCCATGGCGGGCGGCCCGAGGACGCCAGGGCCTCTACTCCGCCCTGCGTCAGTTCTTCGCCGGCCAGGGCTACCTGGAAGTGGAGACGCCGCTGCTCGTGCCCACCCCCGGCATGGAGCCGTACATCTCCGCCTTCGAGACGCCCTTCGTCCCGGAGACGGACGTGGGGAGGGCCCGCACGCTCTACCTGCACACCAGCCCCGAGTACGCGATGAAGCGCCTGCTCGCGCAGGGGGCCGGGCCGCTGTTCCAGATCTGCAAGGTCTTCCGCAACGGCGAGGTCTCCCAGACGCACAACCCGGAGTTCACGCTGCTGGAGTTCTACCGGCCGCACGCGGACTACCACGCCATCATGGACGACCTGGAGGGCGCGCTGGCGGCGGCGGGCCGCGCGGCGGCGGACGCGAAGGAGGGCGCGCCGGGCGCGGACCCCGCGTTCTTCACGCGCACCCCCTACGAGCGGGTGACGGTGCGGGACGCGGTGCTGCGGGCCACGGGCGTGGACCTCCACGTGCACGCGGACGGCGCGTCGCTCAAGCGGGCGGCGGACGCCGTGGGCGTGCACACCGGCAGCTCGACGTCCTTCGACGACGTCTTCTTCCACCTCTTCCTGGAGAAGGTGGAGCGCGGGCTGGGCCATGAGCGGCCCACCTTCCTCATCGAGTACCCCGCGTCCATGGCGGCCCTGTCCCGGCTGAAGCCGGGCGACGCCCGCGTGGCGGAGCGGGTGGAGCTGTACGCGAAGGGGCTGGAGCTGGCGAACGGCTTCTCTGAATTGACGGACGCGGTGGAGCAGCGCGCGCGGCTGGTGGAGGAGCAGGAGCTGCGCCGCAAGCTGGGCCGCGCCGTGTATCCCCTGGACGAGCGCTTCCTGGAGGCGGTGGGCCGCATGCCGCCGTCCGCGGGCATCGCCGTGGGGCTCGACCGAATCCTGATGCTGCTGCTCGGGGTCCAGCGCATCGAGGACGTCCTCCTGTTCCCCGCGCACGGGTTCGTCTGATGCTCAAGGTGCTCCAGACGGTGTTCTCCGGCACGACCACGGTGGGCCTCACGGGCATCGCGGCCGCGACGGTGACGGTGCTGTCGGAACTGGACCAGCACCCGGCGGCGGACAGGGTGCTGGGGGCCTGGGCCCGCTCGTCGCTGGCGGCCGCGGGCGTGCGGCACGAGGCCTTCGGCGTGGAGAACGTTCCGCGTGAAGGCAACGTCGTCTTCGTGAGCAACCACCAGTCGCACTTCGACGCCCTGGTGAACTTCGCGCACATCGACAAGCACACGCGCTACGTCGCGAAGGCGGAGCTCTTCAAGGTGCCCGTGTTCGGCCGGGCCATGCGCGTGGCGGGCAACATCCCCGTGCAGCGCACGGGCGGCGCGGACGACCGGGCCCGGCTCCAGGAGGCCGTGACGGCGCTGCGCGAGCGCGTCAGCGTGCTGTTCTACGCGGAGGGCACCCGCAGCCCGGATGGGGAGCTGCGGCCCTTCAAGAAGGGCGCCGCCACGCTGGCCATCCAGGCGCAGGTCCCCGTGGTGCCCATGGCCGTCTCCGGCACGCGGCTCATCCTCCCCAAGGGGGGCCGGGCCATCCAGTGGGGACAGCGGGTCGCGCTGGTGGTGGGCAGGCCGGTGCCCACCGAAGGGCTGACCCTGGACGACCGGGATTCCCTCACCCGCCGCCTGGAAGACGCGGTGGCCGCGCTGTACGCCGAGGCGCGCCAGCGCTCGGGAGACATGCCATGAAGAAGAGCAACCAGACCACGTCGCAGGCCCACCCCTGGCACGGCATCACGCCCGGGCCGGAGGCGCCTGAAGTCGTCACCGCGTACATCGAGATCGTCCCCACGGACGCGGTGAAGTACGAGCTGGACAAGGAGTCCGGCATCCTGATGCTGGACCGCCCCCAGCGCTTCAGCAGCCAGTGCCCGTCGCTCTACGGCTTCATCCCGCGCACGTACTGCGGTGAGCAGGTGGCGAAGCGCTGCGCCGAGCGCACCGGCCTCAAGGACATCCACGGCGACGGCGACCCCATGGACATCTGCGTGCTGACGGAGAAGGTCGTCTCCACCGGCAACCTGCTGGTGCACGCGGTCCCCGTGGGCGGCTTCCGGATGGTCGACGGCAACGAGGCCGACGACAAGATCATCGCGGTGCTGGAGTCGGACCTCGTGTACGGCGAGCTCCAGTACATCGCGCAGCTGCCGCGCCCGCTGCTGGACCGCCTGAAGCACTACTTCCTCACCTACAAGCAGATCCCGGGCGAGGGAAAGCGCAGCGTGGAGATCGCCGAGGTCTACGACCGGCCGGAGGCGCTGGAGGTCATCCGCCGCAGCATGCGCGACTACGACAAGCTGTTCGTGGAGCCGGGCGCGAAGCCGGCCCGGAAGGCCGCGCCGGCCTCCCGCCGCAAGGCCCCCGAGGCCAGGGCCGCGGCCAAGGGGCGTGGCAACCGGGGCGGGAAGTAGCCGCTCCCCGAAGTCCGTCGCGCGCGGAGCGGGCAGGGCCCCGGAGGGCCCCTCGTCCACGCGGTGCAGCGCGAGCCCGCTATGAGCGGCGGGCGCGCTTGGGCGCCGAGCCGGAGGCGTGCTTGCCCCGGGCCGGCGCGGCGGCCTTGCGCGCCGTCTGGGCCTTCGCGGCGGACGCCGTCTTCGCGGCCTTCCGGGGGGCCTTCTTCGCCGCGGTCTTCACGCGGGCGGCGGCCTTCTTGGCCACGGTCCTCACCTTCTTCGCGGCCTTCTTCGCAGGGGCCGCGGCCCGGCGCGCGGGGGCCTTCTTGCGCGCGGCGGCCTTGGACGGCTTCGCGGCGGGGCCGGGGACGGCGGTGCCCCGGGCGGGGAGCTGATCCACCAGCTTCCGCGGCGCGATGGCGCGGTAGCTCTCGTCGATCCACGCCTTGATGACGGGCACCGGCACCTGCGAGGCGTCCTCGAAGTGGGCGGTCACCCAGCCGCTCTTTCCCAGGCCGTACTCGGTGGGCTCGGTGAAGGGCAGCGTGAGGGCGGCGTCCTTGGAGTCCGGCAGCTTGGCGGAGAGGTTCAGCTTCTCGCCGTCGACGGTCATGAAGAGGAAGGTCTTGTCGTTGACCTTCATCGCGCGGTGGCCCCAGGGGAAGTCCTCGTGGGCGCCGGGGTAGCTCATCGCATGTTCGCGCAGTACCGCTTCGACCTTCTGCGTCTCGTTCTCTGCGGGCATGGGCACCTGGCTTCGTTGTGTGTCGTGACAGCTTAACCGCACCTGTCGCATCCAGCGTATTCCCCAGTGTGTCAGGTGCTGGAGGAAAGCAGGGTGACGGGCCACCCGTGGTTTCCCGCAGGCGTCGGTCCCCTTGGCCCTAGGTACGGGATGGGGGGCGCGCATAGTCTCGGGGTCAACGATAAGGAGTCGTCGCCCGATGCCCCAGTCGCTGCTCGCCACGGATGGCTACAAGTTCAGCATGGCGGAGGCCGGCTGGCCCCTGCGGAAGGAGACGTTCTACTACTCGCACCGCAAGGGCGGGCCCCAGGTGATGCCGCTGGACCTGGAGGCGTGGGTGAAGCGCCTGCTGCCGGAGCCGAAGGCGGATGACTACGCGTTCCTCGCCCGGCACGACTACGAGATGGGCGTGGGCTTCAAGGCGGCCATCCTGCGCCAGGCGCAGCTGTCCGTGCGCGCGGTCCCCCGGGGCGCGGTGTTCCTGCCGCGCGAGCCCGTCCTCACGCTCACCGGCCCGTCCGCCCTGGTGTCCTGGCTGGAGCCGCTGCTGCTCCAGCTCAACTACCGCGTCCAGGTGGCCACGCAGGCGCTGCAGGACCGCGAGGCCCTGGCCCGCACGCTGGCCACGGTGGCGTGCGAGGAGGAGAAGCGCATCGCCCTGGAGACGCTGGACCAGGTGGGCGTGAAGGCCGTGGCCATCCAGGTGGACCCGGAGGGCTACTCGCGGCGCGTGCGGGCGCAGGTGCAGGAGCTGGTGGACGTCGTCGGGGACCCCGCGCGCATCTTCGAGGTGGGCCTGCGCGCGGCGACCTGTCTGGAGCAGCACGCGCTGGCCCTGCGCGCGTGCCAGGAGGCGGGCGTGCAGCGCACGAGCAACGTGGAGGGCGCGCGGGCGCTGGGCATGATTCCCGTGGGCACGATGGGCCACGAGCACGTGCAGCGCTACGGCTCCGACGACGCGGCCTACCGCGCGATGCACGAGCGCCGGCCGCAGCGCTCCAGCTACCTGCTGGACACCTTCGACACGCTGACGTCGGGCATCCCGGCGGCGTTCAAGCTCATCTCGGAGGACCCGCAGGGTGGGGACTCCATCCGGTTCGACTCCGGGAACAAGAAGCTCCAGTACCTCTACGCGGTGACGCGCGCGCGCGACCTGGGCATCAAGCCGGTCATCATCCTGGAGGACGGCCTGGACGCGCGGATGACGCGCGAGTTCGAGGAGCTGCGCGAGCAGGTGGGCTGGGAGCCGACGATGCAGTTCTACGGCTACGGCGGCCACATCGTGGCGCGCACCATGTCCCACGCGCTGACGCGGGACCGGGTGGCGGCCATCTACAAGCTGTCGTGCTCGGGCGCGACGCCGGTGATGAAGTTCGGCAACGAGCTGGCCGAGGGCAAGCAGAGCATCCCCGGGACGCCCGTCGTCTTCCGCCGCCGCACGGGCAGCGGGCCGCTCGGCCTGGTGGGGCAGGCGGGGGAGCCGACGCCCCAGGGCTACTTCCCGCTGATGGACTCGGCCCCGTCCGCGCCGTCGCTGGTGGGGACCGAGGGCCTGACGGCGGAGGAGCAGCGCATCGGATACACTGCCACCACGCAGGCGCTGGTGGAGTCCATCACCCGGCGCCACTTCCCGCAGGGCCGCTGACCCCACCCGGGCGCGGCGGCTTCACGGGCCTCCACGAGGACGTCATGCCGCTGCCCCTTCCCCGGTTCCACGACGAAGCCCGCGTCGGTCAGCTCTACCTGGAGCGCGTGGCGGAGGTCTCCGCCGAGGCCTCCCGCTACGCCGCCGAGCACCGCGTGCGCCCGGCCCGCGAGGACCGCCTCCGCATCGCGGCGTTCGGCATCGACGCGCAGGTGGCCTTCTGCACGCCGGGCGCGAGCCTCTTCGTCCCGGGCGCGGTGGAGGACACGCAGCGCACGCTGCGCTGGCTGTACGCGCACCTGGACCGGCTGACGGGGCTGGTGTTCTCGCTGGACACGCACCGGGCCTTCCAGATCTTCCATCCGGCGTGGTGGAAGGACGCGGAGGGGCGTCCGCCCGCGCCCATGACGGTCATCACCGCGAAGGACGTGCGCGAGGGCCGCTGGCGGGCGACGCGCCATCCGGAGGAGAGCCTGGCGTACTGCGAGGGCCTGGAGGCGAGCGGCCGGTACGTGCTGACCATCTGGCCCTACCACGCGCTGCTGGGGGGCCAGAGCCACGCGCTGGTGCCCGCGCTGTACGAGGCGAGCCTCTTCCACGCGCTGGTGCGGGACACGCCCACGCACTTCGAGCTGAAGGGCGAGCACCCGCTCACGGAGAACTACTCCGTGATGGCGCCGGAGGTGACGGAGGTGAAGGGCCAGCGCGTGGGCGGGTTCAACACGCGGCTGATGGAGCACCTGCTGTCGTTCGACCGCGTGTACGTCTTCGGGCAGGCCAGCTCGCACTGCGTGCTGTCCACGCTGCGGGACTTGCAGCAGTCCCTGGAGCGCACGGACCCGTCGAAGCTCCAGCGCTTCCACATCCTGGAGGACGCGATGAGCCCCGTGCCCGCGCCGCCGTTGCAGCCGCTGCCCGCGGCGCTGGACTTCCCGCGCGTGGCGAGGGAGGCGCTGGAGGGCTTCCGGGCCGCCGGGATGCGCGTGGTGCGGACGACGGAGCCGCTGGAGCCGTAGGGCGCCGCCGCTACCGGCCCAGGTGCGCGAGCGCCCACTTCGCGGTGGCCTCGCGCAGCGTCTCCCGGGCGGTGGCACCGGGGCGGGCCTGCGCGTTCAGCTCCACCACCTCCCGGAAGAGGGACAGCTCCGGGCTGGTGTCCCGCTGCACGACGCCCGCGAAGAGCACCACGTGCGTGCCCTGCGCGCGCGCCAGCCTCGCGAGCGCCACGGGGCCCTTGCCCATGGACGTCTGCCGGTCGAAGCGGCCCTCGCCCGTGAGCACCAGGTCCGCGAGCAGCACCCGCCGATCCAACCCCAGGGCCCGCGCCACCAGGACGTACCCGGAGGTGAGCTTCCCGCCCCCGAGCGCCGCGAGCCCGTAGCCCAGGCCCCCGGCCGCGCCCGCGCCCGGGAGGTTCGCGGTGCCCTCGTCCACGATGCGGCAGAACGTGGCCAGCGCCGCCTCCAGCTCCTCCACCGCCGCCGCGTCCGCGCCCTTCTGCGGACCGAAGAGGCGCGCGGCGCCGTCGCTCCCCAGCAGCGGCGTCGTCACGTCCGTGGCGATGAGCAGCTCCACCTGCTCCAGGCGCGGATGCTTGCCGCTCGCGTCCACGCGCGAGAGCCTGGCGAGGCTCGCCCCGCCCGGCGGCAGCGGCGCGCCGTCCGCGTCCAGGAAGCGGAAGCCCAGCGCCTCCAGCGCGCCCTTGCCGCCGTCCGTGGTGGCGCTGCCGCCCAGGCCGACGATGAGCCGCTCGCACCCCGAGTCCAGCGCCGCGCGCATCAGCTCTCCGGTGCCGTGGGTGCACGCGGCGCGCGCGTCCCGCTGCGCCGGAGGCACCAGCGCGATGCCCGAGGCCTGCGCCATCTCCACCACCGCCGTGCGCCCGTCATCCAGCCGCGCCCAGCAGGCCTCCACCGGCGTGCCCATGGGCCCGCGCACCGTGAGCCGCCGACGCTCGCCCCGCGAGCCCGCGAGCAACGCGTCCAGCGTGCCCGGCCCGCCGTCCGCGAGCGGCGCCACGTCCAGCACCACGTCCAGCGAGGCCTCCCGCAGCCCCTCCGCCATGGCGTCCGCGGCCTCGGCCGCGGTCAGGGTGCCCTTGAACTCCTGGGGCGCGAGCAACCAACGGGGGGGGATCATGCGTGAGCGCCCTCGGGCTTGGTCCGCACGGACGCGGAGGGGTTCCGGTGGGCGCTCCGCCACCGCCTTTGCAGCATGGACGTCATCGTTCCTCCCGGGCCGGGGCGGTACCGACCCCCGCATACCATTCCAGGAGGGGACGTGGCCCCCGCAGCGAGGGCATCACGCGCTGTGAAATCCGCTCCAACCGCAGGAGGAGCCGGGACACCGCTTCTGCCGGCTGTCGGGCGGGGCCCTGGATGCGCTGGCAGAAGAACGTGCGGCACCCGAACGGCCGGTCCGCGTACACGGTGCAGCGCAGGCCGCTCGCGTCCAGGTAGGGACAGCCGCCGTCGGCGCGGGGCGATGGGAGGGGCCCGCTGCGCTTGAGCAGCTCCCACTCCGGGAGCCACAGCCAGGGCTGGCGCCGGGTGACGGCCAACTGGCAGCACTCTCCGCTCGCCGGGCACGAGTACGGGGCATACGCCGCGTCCGCCTGGCGGTAGACGGCGCGCGTCTCCTGGAGGGCGCGCTCCAATGCCCGCGTCCCCGGCGCTGGCGTCTCGTCGTCTCCGTCGTCCCAGTCCCGGCGTGCCATGCCTGAGCCGTTCCCCCACGTCGGGGTCCAGTGGATGGACCCCATGGATGGGTCCCACCCTATCTCACAGCATGCGCAGGACGAAACATTTGAGGTAGCGCGTCTCGCGCAGGTTGAGGAGGACGGGGTGGTCGCGGCCGGCGCCCCGGCGCTCGATGATCTGCACCCGGCGCTTCGCGTCCGCCGCGGCGGAGGCCAGCATGTCCTCGAAGGCCTGTTCGTCCACGTGGTACGTGCAGCTCGCGGTCACCAGGATGCCGCCGGGCCGCAGGAGCTGGAAGGCGCGCAGGTTGAGCTCCTTGTAGCCGCGCACCGCCGCCGGGATGGCGTCCTTGTTCTTCGCGAAGGAGGGCGGATCCAAGACGATGGTGTCGTAGCGCTTGCCCTCGTCCACCGCGTCGCGCAGGAAGTCGAACGCGTTGGCCGTCACCACGTCCAGGTTGGTGAGCTTGTTGGCCTGGGCGTTGTCGCGCAGCTGCGCGGAGGCCGCGTCTGAAATCTCCACCGCCGTGACGTGCTTCGCGCGCGTGGCCAGCTGGAGCGCGAACCCGCCCACGTAGCTGAAGCAGTCCAGCGCCTCGCCGAAGGCGTACTGCGCCGCCATGACGTGGTTCTCGCGCTGGTCCAGGAACGCGCCCGTCTTCTGGCCCTCCAGCAGGTCCGCGCGCACGCGCACCAGCCCCTCGTCGAAGGCCACCGGGCCCGGCGGCAGCGCGCCGCGCAGGAGGCCCTTCTCCGGCGTGAGGCCCTCCAGGTGGCGCACGCTCACGTCGGAGCGGTTGACGATGCCCTTGGGGTGGAGCTGCTCCTCCAGCAGGTCCGCGATGAGCGCCTTGCGCTGCTCCATGGCGGGGACCAGGAACTGCACGCTCAAGTAGTCGCCGTAGCGGTCCACCACCAGCCCGGGCAGGCCGTCCGCCTCGCCGTGCACCAGCCGGTACGTCGTCTCGCCGGGGAGTGCGAGCTTGCGCAGGGCCTCCGCGGACTGGAGGCGCTGGCGGAAGAAGTCCGCGTCCACCGGGACGTCGTCGTGGGTGAGCCAGCGCAGGGAGATCTTCGACTGCTTCGAATAGAAGGCCTTGCCGAGGAACCAGCCGCGGCCGTCCACCACGCGCACGACCTCGCCGCCCTGGAGGCCGGGGTCGCCGTTGAGGTCCGCGCGGTAGATCCACGGCGGGCCCGCGAGCCAGCGGTCGGAGCCGCGGCGCAGGAGCACCACCTGGGGCGTGCCGTCCGGGCCCAGCTCCGGCGTCGTGCGGTCCGGGCGGGGCTTCTCGGGGCGTGGGCCGTGCTTCTCCGGACGCGGGCCGGGCTTGCCGCCACGTCCGGGGGGAGGGAGGCCGGGCCGGCCGGAGCGGGGAGGAGAGGAGGGCTTCATCGGAGGCGTCTCGGAGGGAAAGAGGCGGGAACGTCGGCGCGGCGTATACTCGCAACCCGCGTGAGTTACGAGTTGGTCCTTCAGGCGCGGACCCGAGGCGCCTCCTTCGACATGGCACGGGTGGACGCCCTCCTGGCGGCGTGCCCGGGGACCACCCGCCCGGACGGCGTGCGGGAGTGGGACCTGGGGGTGGGCCACATCGAGGTCCTGCCCCTGCGCGACGGCAAGCAGGTGGTGGGCGCGGAGCTGCGCGTGCCGCTGGAGGACCGCGAGGAGCTCATCCGCGAGGCCCTCACGGAGGCGGCCGGCCTGGCGCACAAGGCGCAGCTCCAGCTGTTCGACCCGCAGCTGGGCGAGGTCCTCACCGGGGCCGCCACGGAGCGCGTGGTGGAGCAGTACCTGCGCACGGAGCACTACCGGCGCACGGCGAAGCCGATGGAGATCACCCCCGGCCTGGAGGAGGCGATGGACCGGGCGGCGCGGGTGGACATGGGCATGCCGAACGAGCGCATGTCGCTGAGCTCGCGGCTGGTGCTCTTCGCGGCGGGCGGCTTCGCCATCCTCTTCTTCGTGATGCGCTTCCTGATGGCGCAGCTGCGCGGGGAGTGAGCCGGGAGGGACCTGCCCCACGGGGCGGCGGAGACCCTGCCGGGCGGCAGCGCCGGGTGCCCGGCTCCCCATGGGCGCGAGGGTGAATCTGGCGTTAACGTGCCAGCGTGCTCAAGGTCCTCGTCATCGTCTGCATCCTGTTGCCCCTGGCGGAGCTGTACCTGCTCATCACGCTGGGGCACCACCTCGGGCTGGGGGCCACGCTCGCGCTGCTGGCCGTGTCCGCCGTGCTGGGGAGCCTCATCGCCCGGAAGCAGGGGGAGAAGGTGTTCCGGAACTGGCGCGAGGCCATGGGCGGCGGCGGCGTGCCCGAGGAGGGCCTGCTCAACGGCGTGCTGGTGCTGGTGGGCGGCGCGCTGCTCATCGCGCCGGGGTTCATCTCGGACGTGATGGGGCTCTCGCTGATGGTGCCGCCGGTGCGCCGCTGGGTGACGGCGCGGGTGCGGCGCTCGCTGGAGCAGACGCTGCTGTCGGGCTCCGTGCGCTTCACGCAGGTCGGGCCCATGCCGGGCGCGGATCCATTCCAGGACGCCCGGCGCTTCGACGGGCAGGAGGCGAACGCGACGGTGGAGCCGTCGGAGGGCGACGCGAACTTCCGCCGCCCCCGAAGCGAAGGGGGCGAGGTGGACGCGGAGTTCACCAGCGACGAGGAGCCCCGGGGCTGACGGGCACGCCCTGCGGCGAGCCGTTCCACCGCGGTGTCACGGGCGCCGGCGCGGGCAGGGGCTCGGGGGGCTGGGGGGGCGCGCCGGGCCCGGGCTCGGCGGACATGCGCAGGGCGGTGCGGGCCTCGGTGGCGTAGCGGCCGTTGGGGAACTCGCGGAGGTACTGACGGAACTCGTCCTCCGCGTCCGCGGGCAGGCGCTGCTTGTTGAAGCAGCGGCCGCGCAGGATGCGGGCCTGCTCCCGGTGGCTCGTGCGTGGGCTGGCGGCGGCGATCTCCCCGAGTCCCACGAGGAACCGTCCGCAGGTGGCGGCCGACGTCTGCACCTTGGCGTAGCCGAGGAAGCGCTCATCCGAGTCCTCCGACAGGAGCCCGCCCGGAACGAGCGTGCCCAGCGTCTTGCGCTTCGGCGGCTCCGCGGGCGTGGCCGGGGCCATGGACGGGGCCTGCACGGCCGGCATGGGCGCGGAGGACGCGAGCGAGCCCGCCGGTGAGCCGGGGTAGGGCACGAAGTCGTCGGATGGGGTGGACTCGCGCGGCGACACGTCCACGGGCTTGGGAATCTCCGTGTTGGGCGACTCCAAGGGATTGGCAGCCGTGGCAATCTCCTGGCGAGCCGCTTCCGGAGCAGGAGCGCCGGGCGTCGCCTGGGCCATGGCCTGCGCCGGCGCGGGAGGGGGCTCCCCAGGCGCGGGGGCGTCCGGGGACCTGGCGGTGGGGGCGACGGGCTGGCGCGGGGAGGGGGTGACCTCCGGCCATGAGGGGCTCTTCTTCATGGGCTCGAGGCTCGCGACCGCGGCGCCGGGCTCGGCGGCCCGCAGGTCCTGGAACGCCTGCCGGTCTCCAGCCGAGAGCGTGCGGGGCTTCATCGCCTTGCCCCTGCCCGCGAGCTCCACGCGCTCGCCCGCGTCCACGAAGCGCGGAGGCTGACCGTCCGCGTCCACGCGCACGCGCCCTTCGAGCACGGCCACCGCGGCGCCGGCCGCCGTGCGCTCCACCGAGAAGACCGTCCCCACGACGGAGACCCGCAGGCCCGCGGACTCCACGAGGAACGCGTCGCGCTTCACATGCGAGGCATTGACGGAGAGCCGGCCCTGCTGGACGGTCAGGTGCACGGCGTTCGACTCCGCGCGCGCGAACACCACGTCCGAGTCCGCCGACAGCCGCACCCGGCTCTCATCTGGAAGCCGCAGCACCGCCGACGCCTTCGGGGGCGTGCGCACCGCCATGCCCGAGCGCAGCCGCATCCCGGCCGCGAGCGCACGTTCCTGACCGGTGGCCTCCCGCAGCACCGCGCCGGTGACGCGCTCCGCCTCCGTCGTGGCGACCGCGACCGCTTCCTGCTTCCCGGGCTCCGGGGCCTGCTGGAGCGTGTCCGTCCCCGAGGTGCTCTCCGGAGCCTGCTGGAG
Organism: Corallococcus sp. RDP092CA; assembly: GCF_041903675.1. Taxonomy (NCBI): domain Bacteria; kingdom Pseudomonadati; phylum Myxococcota; class Myxococcia; order Myxococcales; family Myxococcaceae; genus Corallococcus; species Corallococcus sp. RDP092CA. Next base: position 109,851 of record NZ_JAYESI010000010.1, read on the forward strand.
CGTGTCCATCCCCGAGGCGCTCTCCGGGGGGCGCTCGTCGGGAGCACCGGCGCTCGGGCCGGTCGCGACCGTGGACTCCGGCCCCCGCGTGGCGCCGCTCCTCCACCTCGACCCGCCCAGCCACACCAGCCACACCAGCAGCGCGACGGCGCAGGCCCCCGCGAGCGTCAGCGCCCAGGGCGACAGGAAGCGCCGCTGGGGCACCGCCATCCGCTTCGCCGCGGCCGCCTTCAGCTTCGCCCCCGTCTCCTCCCACCGGACGGCGGGCTCCACCGTGCGCGCCGTGTGCAGCAGCGCCCGGGCCTCCACCACGCGCCTCCACTCCGCCGCGCACGCGGCGCACGCGGCCACGTGCGCCTCCACCCGGGCCCTGGCGGCGGCATCCAGCTCCCCCGCGGCGAGCGCCCACAGGGCCCCGGTCTCATGGCCGGCCATGGGAACCTCCCACCGGCCGGGCGGCGACCAGACGCTGCATGGCCTCGGTGAACTCCAGTCTCGCGTGGTGCAGGCGGCTGCGCACGGTGTTGGGCGAGCTTCCCACGGCGAGGGCAATCTCGTCCGGGCTCATGCCGCACAGTTCGTGGTAGACGAAGACGATGCGCTTCTTGGGCTTGAGCCGCTCCAGCGCCGCCTCCACCAGCCGGGCGGCCTGACGGCGCTCCGCGGCGCGCTCCGGGTCCTCGCCGGTGGCCACCACCTCCGGCGGCTCCGCGAAGGGGTCCTCCGGTCGGCGCCGCTTCCACCGCAGATGGCTGAGCGCCACGTTGGCGCACACCCGATAGAGGAACGTCTTGAAGCGGGACTCGCCCCGGAAGCCCTTCACCGCCGTGAGCAGCCGCAGGTACGCCTCCTGGACCAGGTCGTCCACCTCCACGCGGTTCCCCACCAGGTGGCGCAGCGTGCGCGCCGCGTCCAGCTTCGTGGCCTCGTAGATCTGCTCGAACGCGGCCAGGTCCCCGCCCTGGACGCGCTGGACCAGGAGCCGCAGCTGGGTCTCCTCCGCGGAAGCCGGCCCACGCGCGCCCGCCACCTCCGCGCCGGACTCCGGCGGGGTCGTGGACGCCCACGTGCGCGCTCCTCGGCTGAACACCCGGACCTCTCCTTCAGGGCGACGCAGGACGTCCCCGTCCTCCAGGGCCGCCCTCCAGTCTGTATCGCGGGTCCAGACGAGCACACTGCCTCCGTGCCCCTAGGTCTCCGGACCAACAAAAAAAGATCAAAAAGATTTGATCAATCTGGCCACCTCTTGCGTCGAAGGCTCTCGAAATTGGATGACCCCCCCGGTGGCCGGTCCGGACCCATCCCATTCCTTTGGAGCCCCCACTCATGAGGAACCTCACGCTTCGCGGCACGTTGGTCGTGCCGTTCCTGACGCTGTTAAGCCTGCTGTCGGGTTGCATCCTCGAGACGAATGGCGGCGGTTACTGGCCCGACGACGACTACGACACCAGCTACGGGTGCTCCACCACGTCCGACTGCGGCTCGAACCAGTACTGTCGCTCCGGTAGCTGCTGGGACCTGGATTCCAACACCCAGGGCTGTGTGTATTCCAGCGAGTGTCCCGGCACGCAGATGTGTATCAACGGCTACTGCGCCCAGTCCTGCTACCGCGACTCGGAATGCGGCGCGAGCGGCCGCTGCAAGGACAACTTCTGCACCTCCACGGGCACCGGCACCACGGACGGCGGCACCAAGACGGACGGCGGCACCAAGACGGATGGTGGCACGAAGCCCGACGCGGGCACGGACGGCGGCACGAAGCCCGACGCGGGCGCGGACGCCGGCACCCCGGTCTGCCGGGTCAATGCTGACTGCGGCACGGACCACTACTGCATCAACGGCCAGTGCCGTCAGCAGTGCGACGGGGACGACAAGTGCGGTCCGGGCGGCGTGTGCATCCAGGGGCTGTGCCAGAAGCCGCAGACGGACCCGAACGCGTGCACCACGGAGGCCCAGTGCCCCACGGGCCGCGACTGCGTGGACGGCCAGTGCCGCGCGCCCTGCAACTCCACGACGGAGTGCTCGGCGGACACGAAGTGCGAGGTGGGCTACTGCCTCCCCATCCCGTCCGGCGGCGAGTGCCAGGCCAACTGCGAGTGCCCGGCCGGCCAGGTCTGCACCAGCGGCCAGTGCAAGTCGCCGCAGCCGGACCCGGGCCAGGCGTGCCTCGCCAACTGCGACTGCCCCTCGGGTCAGGTGTGCACGAGCGGCTATTGCAAGTCGCCGGTGCCGGACGCGGGCTCGGGCAGCAACTGGGACTGCACGGTGAACTGCGAGTGCCCGTCCGGTGAGGTCTGCACCAGCGGCCACTGCAAGCTGCCCCCGACGCAGCCGTCGTCCGACGCGGGGACGTCCGGCGCGGTGTGCCGCGCCAACTGCGAGTGCCCGGCCGGCCAGATGTGCGCGAGCGGCCAGTGCAAGCCGGTGAACCAGGGCTCCGGCAAGCCCTGCCAGGCCAACTGCGAGTGCCCCTCCGGCGAGCGCTGCCAGGAGAACGTCTGCTGGCTGTAGCCGTCAGCGGGTGAGGCTCACCGCGAGGGGGCCACCATGCGCCAGCAGCGGTGGATCTCCTTGCGGTGGAAGTCCTCGGGGATGGAGCGGGGGGTGAGCTCCTCCACCCGTTCCATGCCCCGGGTGGCGGAGTCCTTCAGCTCGAAGCCCAGGAAGTTGGTGGAGAAGTAGAGGACGCCTCCGGGGGCCATGAGCGCCCGGAGGTGCTCCAGCATCCGCACGTGGTCGCGCTGCACGTCGAAGGTCCCCGACATCTTCTTCGACGTGGAGAACGACGGCGGGTCGCAGACGATGAGGTCGTAGCGCTCGTCCCCGTGCTTCGCCTGGTCCTCCAGCCACGCCTTCGCGTCCGCGCGGACGAGCACGTGGCGCGGGTCCGCCAGGCCGTTGAGGACCAGGTTGTCCTCGGCCCAGTCCAGGTACGTGTTGGACAGGTCCACGCTCACGCTGCTCGCCGCGCCGCCCGCCGCCGCGTACACGGTGAACGCGCCGGTGTACGCGAAGAGGTTGAGGAAGCGCTTCCCCTTCGCCTCGCCGCGCACGCGCGCGCGGGTGTTGCGGTGGTCCATGAAGAGGCCGGTGTCCAGGTAGTCGCCCAGGTTCACCCAGAACTTGAGGCCCTGCTCCTCCACCACCAGCCGCTCGCTGCCCTGGCCCACGCGCTGGTACTGCGAGCGGCCCCAGGGCTGGGGCGTGTGCGTCTTCACGCAGATGCGCTCGGGAGGCACGCCCAGCACGGCGGTGACGGCGGCGAGCACCTCGTCGCGCTCGGCGCTCTCGGTGGCGCCCTTCGCGTGGGCCTTGCGGCGGGGGAACTCCACGACGTGGGCGTGGTCGCCGTAGAGGTCCACGGCGTAGGGGTACTCGGGGATGTCCCGGTCATAGACGCGGAAGGCGGTGAGCCCCTGCGCGCGGGCCCACTTGCGCAGGTGCTTCGCGTTCTTGCGCAGGCGGTTCTCGAACATGCCCGCGCCCGGTGTCTGCTGCTTGCCTTCGTCCGACATGCTCCTTCGGTCCTTCCTCTTCAGCGTGCCTGTATCATTGGTTTGTGGCTCCAAAGAGTCCAGCAATCAAGTCCATACAGGTCAGTAAAATCGCCCATGGGTCATCCCAAGTGAGCTGATTTCTTCGTCAGTGACATCCGTTGGTAGGGCGTTTGGATTTCCGATGGGATAGGAGTTACGCCATTTCGAGATCAGCCTCTTGAAGTCATCTCCGAAAGGATTGGACATGGCGCGGAAGACTGCCTCTACCACGGAGTGCGGTAGTGCTTGTGGAGGCAGGTGCGCCGCCGCGTGAAGCATGGATAACCACGCGCCGAGTGGCTGAAGGGTGTTTGTGATGCTGGCGTCCGCGACCGATGCAATGCGAATGCTAGTGCCATCGATTGGCGTCAAGATTATCTTGTCTATGGCAAGGGCGCTAGGTTCCGGCGAAAGAGTGACAAAGAGCCAGCGTCGCCTTGTCTTGGTCTGGATGTTATTTTCTGTGATGCATGATGTTTTACTGAGCGCGCCTGCGGTTATGCGACCCGCGATCCACCTTTTGAGGGGGGCGGGTGTTTCCCAGTTGCAAATGAATGGTTCCTTGATGTGGGCGATTGGGGCGGCGAATTGCAGTGCCTTGAAGAGAAAGTCGGACTGTTGAAAGGCAACTATTAGTCCGGGGAGATTTGCCGCCTCGCGGGCAGAAATGAGTTGCGTTCTGCCTTGATGGTAGACTCGAGTTGTTGCTGGCCAAGACCATGCAAGATCGGGATCGACCATTGGATCTGCTAGGAGTCTGCCTGCATAGATCCAGCCGTCTTCGAGGCGTGCTCGTGGCTCCTCTTGTAGATGTTTGGTGAGTGCTTTACCTATTTCGTTGCGGACCGTGACCTCAAGGAGTGATTGCTCGGGTGCAACATGTACAGGTGGCCGTTGTCGGTTTGACTGGGGAGGCACGCCTGAACGGGACATGGTGGTCTTGGCTGAGTGGCGGCGATCGTCGACGGCGTAATGCCACTTGGATTGCCGACTATGGGTGGTGCCCTGGTATATGCCATGGAGTGAATAGTAGTTGTCTGGTAGCTTTGGTGTTGTCTCCAGGGGTTTACCAGTAATGTCCGTCTCCTTGGGCCATTCGTCTAACCAGCTCTCTCCTTTTTGATTGATGTATGCGAGTTTGATGACTTCGCCCTCAAGCCCGCCGGATTCGAATGGAAATGAGCGAATCACGAAATTTGCATCGGGCTCTAGCGTGCTAGGTGTGTTTGTAGATCTGTCTTGAGTGATTTGTGGAGTGATTTCCGTTGTGGTGCCGAGGTCGTTAATTACGACTGGGACTTCCACGCGACGGCACCACAGTTTTGCCAGTTCTGTTAGGCGCCCTCGCGGGAGAGCATTTCTCAGTACGACTTTGATGCGGGTGCCGTGGCGCTTGGGCGCTGGACGGTTCTCAAATGGCTGATGTCTTTCGGTGAGCAGGAAGCTTTTGGGGCCGCGCAAAGTTAGTCGGAGTCCATGTGGTTCGCTTGCTGGGAGCGGATACTTGCAAGATTCCACAACGACTAGGTCACTCACGGCGAAGACGCTTAGAAATCCGACGCCGAACCTGCTTGTTGGAGCAAACTTGTAATTTTTTCGAAACTCTTCGCTTTGGTAGTAGGATTTGCCAACTTGGAGTAGATAGCGTTTTACGATAGTGCTGTCCATTCCGACGCCGCTATCCTCAATGAGGATTGCTTGTTGTGCGGAATCTTCCCCTTTGTCGCGAGGGGAAATATCGACAATGTTTGATATCGTAAGGGGATAATCTTTGCGGAAGTCGCTTGGGAACTTGGAGGGATTCTCCGGCGGGGAGAGAGTCGGGTATCTTACTGCGAAATCCTCATATAGACGGCATCTTGTGGCGTCGAGTGAGTTTTGGATTAGCTCGCGGATAAATGTCTCTGGTTGATCGTAGATGTCGTAGATGAGCCGGTCTAGGATCTGCTCTTGATCGAGTTCGAGTTTCCATCGATGGAACGTGTAGGTGGCTGTGCTTGATGGTTTGATAGTTATTGTGTGAGGGGCGTTGTGAGCAGTTGCTGGTGAGGGCCATTCGTTGTTGACAGTGCATTTAGGCGGGACCCATTCCTTATGGCGTTCGGTATGCTGCATTGCAATGCCGGCCTCACGTACCTCCTCGCTTAGCCATCCAAACCAGTCCCTTAAGATTGCGTGAGTGTCTTGATCCTGGCATTCGCATTCATATTCAATTCGTTCTGGAGATACTCTCTCGTGTGTGATTGTGGAGTATTGCTTCCAATGGGGCTGCGAGTCTGCGGGTAGCGGCGCCGCAGCTGCACAAGCATAGTGGCTCGCTCGCGCAGAACGCATATCGAGTAGATCGCCAATACGAAGGAGGCGAGCCATAAATTGGATATTGACCTCTTCTCCTCCTAGATCGGCAACCTCCTTGTATCGTTTCGTGTCGCCAATTTCGGACCTGTCAAGCCCATGGCCAACTGCAATCATGGAGATAGCTTCGAAATATCTTCTGTCGTTGAAGTCGACGAGTTCTTTGATGGAGGGATGTAGCTCAAGCGTTAGTGGCGCCCTTTGATGGTGCTGACGGCGAACGAAGTCCGCTATGAGTATGCGCAGCTGGGTTCCGACTAGATAATCCTTCAAGGCTGCTGGCTTGTTGCTGGCCTTGAGTTCTTGGATGGCGAGCCATTGGGCTGCGCCCTTTCCGCTGTCTGAAGTGAAGCTGGTCCAGTCCTTTGATTGAACGATCTCTTCGATTTGCGCGTGAGTCGCAACCATGCCCGAGTCATGAAGTAATGCTGCGCAAACTAAGATGTATGCTTCTGCTCTTGAGAATTTCGGCAAGACTGGCTTTTTGTTTCGAAATAGTAATTTCGAGAGTTGTATGATTATTTGTTCGCTGTGCGCTCTTGTGTGGTCGGGATAGTGGGGGAATAGCGCTGTGGTGTGTTGGAGCCACTTCCCCATCTCTTCGCGAATTCGAACGATTCTGGTGTGGTAGTCGTTGTCTCGCGAAAGGAACTTGATGATAGCGCACTCTTCGAAGGTGGCTGGCATGGCTAGGTTGCCCCGATAGTGTTTGTTGGCGAGATGCAGCTACGATAGATTAAATAATGAGCGTGCGCGTCGAGAAGAGCGGCCCCGTCACCACCGTCATCCTCCACCGGCCGGAGGTCCGCAACGCCGTGGACGCGGACGCGGCCTGGGCGCTGGCGGACGCCTTCCGCGCCTTCGACGCGGACCCCGACGCGCGCGTGGGCGTGCTCTACGGCGACGCAGGCACCTTCTGCGCGGGCGCGGACCTGAAGGCCGTGTCCGAAGGGCGCCTCTTGCGCCTGGAGCCGGACGGGGACGGGCCCATGGGGCCCTCGCGCATGCGCCTGTCCAAGCCCGTGGTGGCGGCCATCAGCGGTCACGCGGTGGCGGGCGGCCTGGAGCTGGCGCTGTGGTGCGACCTGCGCGTGGCGGAGGAGGACGCGGTGCTGGGCGTCTTCTGCCGACGCTGGGGCGTGCCGCTCATCGACGGGGGCACCGTGCGCCTGCCCCGGCTGATTGGCCTGTCGCGCGCCCTGGACCTCATCCTCACCGGCCGCCCCGTGCCCGCGGCGGAGGCGCTGGGCATGGGCCTGATCAACCGCGTGGTGCCGAGGGGCGAGGCCCGGAGCGCCGCGGAGGCCCTGGCCGCTCAAATCGCCGCCTTCCCCCAGGCGTGCATGAACGCGGACCGGGCCTCCGCCTACGCCCAGGCCGACCTGGCCTTCGAAGACGCGATGCGCCAGGAGTTCGAGGGCGGGGTGAAGGTGCTCCAGACGGAGTCCATCCCCGGGGCCACGCGCTTCGCGAAGGGGGCGGGCCGGCACGGCCGCTTCGAGTAGGACCCCGGGGCACACGGGGCGGGGACGCTGCGCGGCCGGTGGGACTGTGTTAGTTCGCGAAGCCATGCGCTTCGACACGCTCGCCATCCACGCCGGCCAGGAGCCGGACCCCACCACGGGCGCCATCATGACGCCCGTCTACCTGACCTCCACCTACGTCCAGGACGGGCCGGGGGAGCACAAGGGCTACGAGTACAGCCGCACGCAGAACCCCACGCGCAAGGCGCTGCAGGACTGCCTGGCCGCGCTGGAGGGCGCGAAGTACGGCGCCGCGTTCGCGTCCGGCCTCGCCGGCACGGACATGCTGATGCACATGCTGGAGGCCGGTGACCACGTCATCGTCTCCGACGACGTGTACGGCGGCACCTTCCGCATCTTCGACAAGGTGTGGAAGCGCTCGGGCCTGAGCTACTCCTTCGTGGACCTCTCCAAGCCGGAGAACTTCGAGGCGGCCATCACCCCCAAGACGAAGATGGTCTGGGTGGAGACGCCCACGAACCCGATGCTCAAGCTCATCGACCTGGCGCGCATCGCCGAGGTCGCCAGGAAGCGCGGCATCATCTCCGTCGCGGACAACACGTTCATGACGCCGTACTTCCAGAAGCCGCTGTCGCTGGGCTTCGACGTCGTGGCGCACTCCACGACGAAGTACCTCAACGGCCACAGCGACGTGGTGGGCGGCTTCGTCTGCACCAGCCGCGACGACATCGCGGAGCGGATGTACTTCCTGCAGAACGCGGTGGGCGGCGTGTCCGGCGCCTTCGACAGCTTCCTCGTGCTGCGCGGCGTGAAGACGCTGCACGTGCGCATGGACCGCCACGCGCAGAACGCGATGAAGGTGGCCCAGTACCTGTCCACGCACAAGCAGGTGAAGAAGGTCACCTACCCGGGCCTGGAGACGCACCCGCAGCACGCGCTCGCGCGCCAGCAGATGACCGGCTTCGGCGGCATGCTGACGTTCGACATCCACGGCGGCCTGGAGGCGGCGCGCACCTTCCTCAAGACGGTGAAGGTCTTCGCCTGCGCCGAGTCCCTGGGCGGCGTCGAGTCCCTCATCGAGCACCCCGCCATCATGACCCACGCCTCCGTGCCCAGGGAGACGCGCGAGAAGCTGGGCATCGCGGACGGCTTCATCCGCCTGTCCGTCGGCATCGAGGACGCGCAGGACCTCATCGACGACCTGGCGCAGGCGCTCGACCGCGTGAAGTAGTCCGGCGCTCGCTCGCGCTCCAGGGGGACGGCCTGCCCTCCGGCGCAGGGGGAATGTTGGCTTGAAGACGCCGTTCCCGGCGCGATGCGTAACCGACTGCTCGTCTCCACCTGCCTCCTGGGCGCGTGGCTCGCGACTGGCTGCGAGTCACCGCCCGCTCCCACCGACTCCGACTTCCCTCCGGCCGCGCTGCCGGAGCCGCTCGCCGCGTCCAACTGCAACCCGCTCGTCACCCGGGCGGTGACGGCCAGCGGGGACGACGGCAACGTCCCGGCCAACACGCAGGATGACGACCTGGGCACGCGCTGGAGCGCGCAGGGCACGGGCGTGTGGCTGCAACTGGACCTGGGCTCGGCGCAGACGCTCACCGGCGCCACCCTCGCGTGGCACCGGGGCAACGAGCGCCAGAACCACTTCGTCGTCTCCACGTCCACCGACGGCGGCACCTTCACCCAGGCGTACGCGGGGGACAGCGCGCTCGACACGTCCGCGCAGACGGTGTCGTTCTCCTCGCGCAGCGCGCGCTACGTGCGCATCACCGTCAACGGCAACACGGTGAACGACTGGAACTCCATCGCGGAGGCCCGCGCGTGCGCGGCCAGCGCGCCGCCGTCCTCCAGCGACTCCGGCCCCGCGCTGCCGCGCCTGCCGTACCTGCAGAGCGTGAAGCAGACGTCCGCCATCATCGCCTTCCGCACCGCCAGCACCTGCACCCCCACCGTGCGCTACGGCGAGGGCACCAGCCTCACGTCCTCCGTCAGCGCGGGCGTGTCCGGCACGCGCCACGCGGTGAAGCTGTCCGGCCTGTCCGCGGGCCGCGCCTACGGCTACGTGGTGGAGGCTTGCGGCAGCAAGACGGGCCTGCGCGGCTTCCAGACGTCCACCACGTCCAGGGCCACCACGGCGCACTTCACCGCGATGGGGGACTTCGGCACTGGCGGCAGCATGCAGGCGAAGGTGATGGCGGTGATGAACACGCCGCGGTGGCGCTCGGAGCTGCTCCTGGCCCTGGGCGACAACGCCTACCCGGACGGCACGGACGCGGAGTTCCAGGCGCACCTCTTCACGCCCATGGCCGGCCTCCTGCGCGAGGTGCCCATGTTCGCCACGCCGGGCAACCACGAGTACGTGACGAACCAGGCGCAGCCCTACCTGGACAACATGTACCTGCCCGCCAACAACCCGCAGGGCAGCGAGCGCTACTACTCGTTCGACTGGGGGCCGGTGCACTTCGTCTCCCTGGACTCCAACTGCGCGGTGGGCCTCGCGTCCGCGGACCGGTGCACGCTCGCGGCGCAGAGGGCGTGGGCGGAGGCCGACCTGGCCGCGAACACGCGCCCGTGGGTGGTGGCCTTCTTCCACCACCCGTCCTGGTCCAGCGGCGAGCACGGCTCGCAGCTCACCATGCGCCGCCAGTTCGGCCCGCTGTTCGAGAAGTACGGCGTGGACCTGGTCCTCACGGGCCATGACCACGACTACGAGCGCAGCAAGCCCATGTCCGGCGACAACGTGGCCTCCGGCTCCCAGCGCGGCATCCCGTACCTGGTGGTGGGCAGCGGCGGCGCCACGCTGCGCCCCTTCTCCACCAGCCAGCCCGCGTGGAGCGCGCTGCGCGACAACCAGGCCTACGGCTTCCTGGACGTCACGGTGGACGGCGGCACTCTCACCGCGCGGCTGATCACCTCCAGCAACACCGTGCGCGACACGCTCGTCATCAAGAAGACGCTGGCCAAGGCCTCGGCCCCGGGCGTCCGGGCCAGCGCCCTGGAGTCGGACGAGGCCGACGCGGAGGAGGCCCAGGACACGCCGCCGGGCCCCACGGACGACCGCGGCGAGCCGAAGCTCCGCGGCCCCGTGCCGCCCGCCGACACGCCCGAGTCCGTGGCCGACCCGGAGGAGCCGCTTCCGCAGTAGCCCGCGGGCCCGCCGGAGGGTAGGGAAGGGCGGGACCCAGCGCTCCACGCTGCTTGAACCGCCGGCGGACCCGGCACCAACGGAAGGGACACCATGCGCTACTTCGAGGACTTCCCCGTGGGGGAGATCATGGAGCGGGGGCCGTACGTGGTGACGCGCGAGGAGATCCTCGCGTTCGCGCGCCAGTTCGACCCCCAGCCCTTCCACATCGACGAGGACGCCGCCGGCAGGAGCATCTACGGCGGCATCATCGCCAGCGGCTGGCACACCGCCGCCATCTGCCACAAGCTCATGGTGGAGGGCCTGCTGGGGCAGGCCGCCGGCATGGGCTCGCCCGGCCTGGACGAGCTGCGCTGGAAGAAGCCGGTGCGCCCGGGGGACTCGCTCAAGGTGCGCATCGAGACGCTGGAGGCGAGGCCCTCCGTGAGCAAGCCGGACCGCGGCGCGCTCAAGCTGCGCCTGGAGGTCGTGAACCAGCACGGCGAGGTGGTGATGACGGAGGTGGCCAACGCCCTCTTCGCCCGCCGCCCGCCGGCCCCCTGACGCTCAGTCAACCACCACGGCGCAGTCCCCGAGCTCCAGCCGCAGCGGCTGCCGCGCGGGGACGCGCCACTGCTCGCCGGGCGTTGAAGACGTCGTGCCCCCGGCGGCCGTGGTCCCCCTCCACCACCTCCACGAAGTAGCAGGGGGGCCGCCGCCCACGGTCACCCGCGCGTGATGGGGCGCCACGCCGGGCCGGTCCACGACGACGGTGTTGTCGGGCGCGCTCCCCACGGTGAGCCCCGGCGTCCAGACCTCGCGCCTGCCGCCGAGCAGCACGCTGGAGAGGACCGTCCCGTCCCCCAGCGCGGGCTTCGAGGATCGTGGCGGCCATGGCACGTGCCTTTTTCCGTTCGGGGGACCCACACTTTGAGTTCCAGGGCTGACCTGGGTTACCAATACGCCCAAAGGAGAAGCCCATGTCCAACACCAATGAGGTCGTTCCTCCTCCGGCCCCCAGCCGGCTGAAGCGCCCCGTGGAAGTGGTGCGCGCGGAGCTGCTGGCGGATGAGGACGTGAAGCAGCAGGCGGAGCTGTTCAAGATCCCCGTCGCGCAGTACGTGGAGAAGATCCTCGACTACGCCATCCACCCGGACAAGCCGCCCCAACTGGAGATCATCCCCGACGAGGAGCTGAAGGCGCGCGACCCGAAGATCGCCACGGTGGAGGAGATCGGCACCCACCTGCAGAAGATCATCGACGGGGAGATCGCCATCAGCCCCGCCCAGCAGCGCGACGGCTTCAGCAGCGACAAGAGCCACGAGCAGCGCTACAGCGCCGCGCTGGGCTCCGCCAGCAAGCCCGGCCAGACAGTGGCCCCCAAGGAGGGAACCGCCGTGGATCCGGCGGAGGCCAAGAAGGGCCCCATCCGGGGCTGAGCCGTTCTCCCAAGACCCTGGAATCCCAGGGGTTTTTCACGGGAGACTCGGATAATCCAGGAACCGGAAACTTCTCCGGAGCCCCTCCGAGAATCCCACTGTCAGTCTCACTTCGAGGGCCCGCGCGGCCCTCCACGAAAAGGATCAGACCATGGGTGGCATCGGCAAGGCTCTCGGCAAGGTGATGGACATCGTCAAGCCGTTCGTGTCGGCGGTGAACCCGCTGCTCGGCGCGGCGATGGGCTTCGCCAGCGGCTTGATGCAGGGCAAGAACCCGCTCCAGTCGCTGCTGGGCGCGGCCACCGACCTCATCCCGGGCGGCGGCGTGCTCAAGAACGCGCTGGGGACCTTCGCCAACTCCGGCCTGATGGACGGCGCGGGCGGCAACAGCCTGCTGTCCGGCGCGCTGAACCTGGCGAAGGGCAAGAGCAAGGTCACCGACATCGTCGGCGACCTGTTCAAGGCCACCAAGAGCAACCCGCTCACCAACCTGGGCATGAACAACGCGACGGAGCTCGCGGCCCAGAAGATGTCCACCTTCCTCTCCTAGTCCATGAAGCCCGTCCGCTTCGACCCCAAGCTCCACCACGACCTGCTCAACCTGTGGCGCAAGCCGTGGGATGAGACGATGACCCCGGAGGCCCTGCCGGAGTACGGGTACGTGGTGCCGGGCAAGGCGGCGGGCTTCCTGTACCGCACGGACAGCTCGGTGGCGTTGATTGAAGGCATCATCGCCGCGCCCGGGCTGACCAAGGAGGACCGCGGCCAGGCCGTCGACGCCATCGTCGCCGCGATCCGCGACGAGGCCCGGAGGCAGGGCTTCAAGCTGCTCCTGGGCTACTCGCAGCTGGACGCCATCAAGAACCGCGCGGAGCGCTTCGGCTTCATGCACGTGGGCCCGGGCTACCACATGGTGGCCCTGGACCTGACGAAGCAGGACCCGCCGGGACTCTGAAGGCCCCGCCTCCCCGCTCCAGGAACACGACGGGCCCGAAGGGAGGAAGTCCTCCTCCTTCCGGGCCCGCGGTGCTTCAGGCCTCCGCCCGCCGGGCTCAGGCGGCGGTGCGGTGCAGGTGGTCGATGAGGTCGATCTTCGTGACGATGGCGACCACCGTCTCGCCGTCCTTCACCACGGCCACGTTGTCGCGCGCGAAGATCTCACGCAGCCGGTCGATGCTGGCGTCGGCGGACACGGCGCCCTGGAGCGGGGCGACGATGGGGTCGATGGCGTCCTGGAACTTCACCTTGTTGGCCACCAGGGCGTTGAGCAGGTCGTACTCGTGCACCATGCCCACGGCGCGGCCGTCGTCGGACACCACCGGCATCTGGCTGATGCCGTGGCTGCGCAGGGTCTCCACCACGTGGTCCACGCGGTCACCGCGCTTCGCCGTCTTCAGGTCGCGGGGCTTCGCGCCGATGATGTCGCGCACGGTGCCCGCGCCCTTCTCCTGCATGAAGCCGTTGTCGCGCATCCACTCGTCGGAGTGGAACTTGCTGATGTAGCTGCTGCCGGAGTCCGGGAGGACGACCACGATGGTCTTCCCCTTGCCGACCTCCTTCGCCAGCTGCACCGCCACGTGCACGGCGGCGCCGGACGAGCCGCCCGCGAAGATGCCCTCCTCGCGCGCGAGGCGGCGGGCGGCGTTGAAGCACATGCGGTCATCGACCTGGCGCACGTCGTCCACGACCTTGAAGTCCATGGCGCCGCACAGCATGTCCTCGCCAATGCCCTCGACCTTGTAGACGTGCGGCTCGGGGAGCTTGCCCGTCTTGAAGTAGCCCTCGTAGACGGAGCCCTCCGGATCCACGCCGATGTTCTTCAGGCCGGGGATCTTCTCCTTGAGGAACTTGCCGGCGCCGCTCATGGTGCCGCCGGTGCCCAGGCCGGACACGAAGTAGTCAATCTTCCCCTCGGTCTGCTGGAAGATCTCCGGCCCCGTCGTGTGGTAGTGCGCCTCGATGTTGTCCGGGTTGTGGTACTGGTTCAGCATGAACGCGCCGGGCGTCTCCTTGGCCAGGCGCTTGGACGTCTCGTAGTAGCTGCGCGGGTCCTCCGCCGGGACGTTCGTCGGCGTGACGACGACCTGGGCGCCCATGGCCTTCAGGCGGTTGATCTTCTCCAGGGACATCTTGTCCGGCATGGTGAAGATGCACTTGTAGCCCTTCACCGCCGCGGCCAGCGCCACGCCCATGCCGGTGTTTCCGGACGTGTTCTCCACGATGGTGCCGCCGGGCTTGAGCTTCCCCTCCCGCTCGGCCTTTTCGATGATGTAGAGCGCCATGCGGTCCTTGATGGACGCGCCGGGGTTCATGAACTCGCACTTCACGAGCACGGTGGCGTCGTTCGGACCGACGAGCTTGTTGAGCTTCACCAGCGGCGTGTGACCGATGGCGGTGAGGATGTTCTGTTGGATGTCCATCGTGCGTGGCTTCCCGAAAAAAGGAGGGGTCGGGGCCTTATATGTGCTCCGCCCTGTCAGGGGGAACATGCCCGGAGGCAGGGCCCTTCCTGACGCAGGATGCCGCGAGCGGCGGGGCGTTTCCCGGGCCTCTCCAGGGGACGTCCGCCGGGGACGTGGGGGCATGAAGGCGCCTCGTCGCGTAGGCGACAGGGCAGGCGCCCGGGGGGGCGTGGGGGCCACGCGGGCTTTGACCCGCCGCGCCGTGCCTCCGATACTCGCGGGCGTCGTCTCCCTCCCCCCGCTGGAGCACCCGCCCCCCATGGAACTTGAGGCCGCCCTTCGCGACCAGGTGGGACAGGCCATTGGCCGTCCCGTCCCCGATGCCCCCATCCAGAAGCTGAAGGGCGACGCGAGCAACCGCTCCTACTACCGCGTGGGCACGCCCCCGGAGAGCTGGGTGCTGATGGTGATGCCGCCGGACGCGACGAAGAAGAGCGAGGAGGCCACCAAGGGCGAGCCCCCGAAGGAGCTGCCCTTCATCAACGTGCACCGCTACCTGGAGAAGCTGGGCGTGCGGGTGCCGCGCATCCTCCGCTACGACGAGCCCGCCGGCATCATGGTGCTGGAGGACCTGAGCGACATCACCTTCGAGTCCGCGCTGGAGGGCGGCCGCCACAACCAGGCGCTCTACACGCGCGCGGTGGACCTCCTGGCGAAGCTGCGCGTGCAGGCGGAGAAGCAGCGCGACCCGGAGTGCCTGGCCTTCACGCGCGCCTTCGACGAGGACCTGTACGACTGGGAGCTGCACCACTTCCGCGAGTGGGGCCTGGAGGCCTGGAGCGGCAGGACGCCCACGGACGCGGAGCGCGCGGAGCTGGACGCCACGTTCCGGAGCATCGCGAAGCAGCTCGCCGCCGCGCCGCGAGGCTTCACGCACCGCGACTACCAGAGCCGCAACATCATGGTGAAGGAGGGCGAGCTGGTGGTCATCGACTTCCAGGACGCGCTCCAGGGCCCGCGCCAGTACGACCTGGTGGCGCTCCTGCGCGACAGCTACGTGGAGCTGGACCGCGACTTCGTGGACGCGATGCTGGACCGCTACATCGCCACGTTCGAGAAGGAGAGCGGGGAGAAGATCGACGCGAAGGAGTTCAAGGCGTTCTTCGACCTGCTCACCATCCAGCGCAAGCTGAAGGACGCGGGCCGCTTCGAGTACATCCACCGCGTGAAGGGCAACCCGGGCTTCCTGGTGTCCATCCCCGCGTCGCTGCGCTACGTGAAGGCCGCGTTCGCGCGCCGGCCGGAGCTGGCGCCGCTGCAGGCGCTGGTGGCGAAGTACGTGCCCGAGCTGGCGGCCTGAGCCCATGAAGGCGATGGTCCTCTGCGCGGGCCTGGGCACGCGCCTGCGCCCGCTCACGGAGCGCTGGCCCAAGCCGGCCATGCCGTTCCTCGGGCAGCCGCTGCTGCGCTACCACCTGGCGGTGCTGAAGGCCGCGGGGGTGACGGAGCTGGGCATCAACACGCACCACCTGCCGGACACGATGGCGGCGGTGGCTCGCGCGGAGTGCGAGCGCGCGGGGCTGCCGCTGCGCGTGGTGCACGAGCCCGTCATCCAGGGCACGGGCGGCGGCATCCGCGGCCTGCGCGACTTCCTCTCCGGCGAGGACTTCCTCGTGTTCAACGGGGACATCCTCTTCCCGGTGGACTTGAGGCCGGTGGTCGCGGCGCACCGGGCCTCCGGCGCGGTGGCGACGATGGTGCTCCTGCCCATGCCGGAAGGGGAGACATACGCGGCGGTGGAGGCGGACGCGGGCGGGCAGGTGCGCCGCATCGCGGGCCACGGGCCGGGCGGTGCGGGGCTGACGCCGTGGCACTTCACGGGCGTGCACGTGATGTCGCCCAGCGTGTTCGACTTCATGACGGCCGAGGGCCCCGAGGACATCAACCGCGAGGTCTACGTGCGGGTGATGCAGGCGGGGCTCCAGGTGCGGGGCCACGCGGTGGACGCGTACTGGTCCGACCTGGGCATGCCGTCGCGCTACCTGGCCACGGTGCGGGACGCGCTCGAAGGGCGCGTGCCGCTCCAGGCGCTGGGGACGGCCTCGCCGCTCCACGGGCTGAGGGCCGGGGCGGACGGCGCCTGGGTGCACCCGGAGGCCCGCGTCGCGGGGACCGTGCGAGGCCCCGCGTACGTGGGCGCGGGGAGCGTCGTGGACGCGGGCGCCACCGTGGGCCCGGGCGTGTCGGTGGGCCCGGGCGCGACGGTGGGGCAGGGCGCGAAGCTGGAGCGCTGCGCCGTGTTCGAGGAGACGCGGGTGTCCCCCGGTGAAGCGCTCACCGAGGTGCTCGCGTGGGGCTCGCACCGGGTGCCCGCGCCGCTGGGCGGACGCTGAGCCCACCCGGGGCTCGGGGCTGACCGGGTCCACCTCCACGCGGGGCCGAGCCGCGCGTCGCGACCGACGCGGGGGCCTCCTCAAGACGAAGGCCCGCGCTCCCCAGGGGAGCACGGGCCCTTACGCGTCCGGAGGGGACGGGCGCCTCAGGCGGCGTGGTAGCGCGCGAGCACGCAGGTGACGTTGTCGTTGCCGCCCGCCGCGTTGGCCAGGTCGATGAGCTGGCCGCACGCCTTCTCCAGCTCTGGCGTGCGCGACAGGATGTCCTGCATCTGCGCGTCGGTGATCATGCCGCTCAGGCCGTCCGAGCACAGCAGGAAGACGTCGTTCTCCAGCGGATCCACGCGCGAGACGTCCACCTGGACCTGCTCCTTCATGCCCAGCGCGCGGACGATGACGTTCTTGTGGGGGAAGTTCTCGATCTCCTCCTGCGTGAGCTTCTTCGCCTTGAGGTAGTCGTTGAGCAGCGAGTGGTCCTCGGTCACCTGCTGGAGGATGCCGCCGCGGAAGAAGTACACGCGGCTGTCGCCCACGTGGCCCACGTAGGCCGCGTTCTCCGCGAAGTGCACGGACACGATGGTGGTGCCCATGCCCTTGTACTTGGAGTCCGCCGTGGCGCGCTCGAAGATGCGCGCGTTCGCCAGCTTGATGCCGGTGGCCAGGCGGTTCTCGTCGTAGTTGCGCTGCTTGTCCATCTTGAAGGGCCAGGTGGCGTCCTGGTCCTTGGACGTGAGGCGGAAGAACTCACCCAGCTCGTCCACGGCGATGCGGCTGGCGATCTCCCCGGACGAGTGGCCGCCCATGCCGTCCGCCACGCACACGAGGTTCTCCTCGGTGAGCACGAGGTAGTTGTCCTCGTTGTGGTTCCGCTTCATCCCGACGTGGGTGCTGCCGGCGACCTCGATGCGCATGCGAAGGGACTCTTCCGGGGAGAGGCGTGAAAATCGGGGCGCGACGTTAACAAAGCGCTCCAAAAGGGGTCAAAAAGCTCGCGCCTGTCCCAGCGGTCCACCCTCCGGGTGCGGGTCGGGGGACGGGCCCCCGCCTCCGGGCCTCCTAGGCGGCCGGGGCTTCCTCGGGGGTGAAGACCAGGCGGTCGCCCTCCTGGGTGCCGCTGGCCAGGAGGACGCCGGCGGGCAGCTCCAGGACGGAGCGGGCCTTGAAGTAGATGGCCGAGGCGCGCCAGGGCGGCATGGCGGACAGTTGCTTGACGATGCGCCCTTCCGCGTCCAGGAAGGCGACGTCGATGGGGATGCGCATGAAGAAGGTGTGGATGGAGTTGCAGGGGTCGATGTGCATCCCACCCCCCATGGGCAGCGAGGCGCGGCCCATGAGCCCCTGGAAGCGCTGGACGAAGGACTCGGCGCGTTCGGCGCGGTCCGCGAGCAGCCGCTGCCGCGTTTCGTTGGTCACCCTCCAGTGCATGTCCGGTGTTCTATCCCATGCTTGAGCCGCTGGCGTCCCCCCTGCACCTGGTCCTCGTGTCGCCCCAGATTCCGCCCAACACCGGCAACGTGGCCCGGCTGTGCGCGGTGACGGGGTGCCGGCTCATCCTGGTGGAGCCCTTGGGGTTCTCCATCGACGACCGGCACCTGAAGCGGGCCGGGCTGGACTACTGGGACAAGGTGTTCCTGAAGCTGTACCCGACCTATGGCGCCTACGTGGCGGAGCACCCCCAGGCCCGGCGGTGGCTGTTCTCCGCCCGGGCGGAGACGTCGCTGTACGCGGCGCGGTTCGAGCCGGGGGACCACCTGGTGTTCGGCTCGGAGGTGACGGGGCTGCTGTCGGAGGTGATGGAGGGGGGGACGGGGACGCCGGTGACCATCCCGATGCTGCCGGAGCGCCGGAGCTTGAATCTTTCGACATCGGTGGGGATTGGCGCCTACGAGGCGCTGCGTCAGGTGCAGTTGGGGACAGCGGGCAGGCAGGCGCCGCCGTCGAATTGAGGGGCGAGCGGGACGGGCTACACTCCGTGGCCGAATGTCCGCCTCGCAGGTCGCCGAAGCGCTGTACGTCGCCCACAAGTCCCGAGCCACCGGCCGGCTGACGCTGCACGCCGGCGGACGCGAGTCCGCGCTGTGGCTGCGCGAGGGCGACCTCGTGGGCGCGAAGCTGGGGTTCGGGTACCAGACGCCCGCGCAGGCGCTGCTCCAGAGCGGGTTGTTGAACGTGGACGCCCTGGACGCGCTCTGGGCGCGGGGCGGGGCGGCGGCGCCGGACGAGGAGCTGCTGGAGGACGGCGGGCTGCGGCCGGCGGTGGTGCACGAGCAGCAGGTGCTGGCGCAGGTGCGCCGGCTGAGCGAGCTGGCGGAGCGCGCGGACTTCGAGGCGGAGGCGGTGGAGGCGGCGGGGGATTTCGCGCCCATCGCGGGCGTGCGCGTGGTGCGCGCGGCGCTGGAGCCAGCGCCGAGCGAGCCCGTGTCCGCGAGGGTGTACCGCTGTCCGGACGTGGCGGCGTGTGAGCCGTGGCTGACGGATGCGTCGGAGCGGGGCCTGTTGGAGACGCTGGGGGCGTTCCGCCAGCCGGAGTCGCTGACGGGGGCGCAGCAGGCGCTGCTGCGAGTACTGGAGCGCGAGGGCCGCATCGAGGCCCTGTCGGTGGAGGAGTGGGAGGAGCGCGAGCGGCTGCGGCGCGAGGAGGAGCTGCGGCAGGCGGAGGAGGAGGCCTGGGCCATCGAGGAGGCGCGCCGGCGCGAGGAGGCGGAACGGCGCGCGGAAGAGGCGCGGCTGGCGGAGCTGGCGCGGCTGGAGGCGGAGCGGATCGCCGAAGAGGCTCGACTGGCGGAGGAGGCGCGGCTGGCGGAGGAGGCGCGCATCGAGGCCGAGCGGCTGGCGGAGGAGGCGCGGCTTCGGGCAGAGGAAGAGGCGCGGCTGGAGGCGGAGCGGATCGCCGAAGAGGCGCGACTGGCGGAGCTGGCGCGCATCGAGGCCGAGCGACTCGCGGAAGAGGCTCGACTGGCGGAGCTTGCGCGGCTTGAAGCGGAGCGACTCGCGGAAGAGGCGCGGCTGGCGGAGCTTGCGCGGCTTGAAGCGGAGCGACTCGCGGAAGAGGCGCGGCTGGCCGAGGAGGCCCGTCTTCGTGCCGAGGAGGAAGCTCGCCTTGCGGAGGAGGCCCGTCTCGCGGAAGAGGCGCGGCTGCGCGCGGAGGAGGAAGCGCGACTCGCGGAAGAGGCGCGGCTGGCCGAGGAGGCCCGTCTTCGTGCCGAGGAGGAAGCTCGCCTTGCGGAGGAGGCCCGTCTCGCGGAAGAGGCTCGTCTCCGGGCGATCGAGGAAGCTCGCCTTGCGGAGGAGGCCCGTCTCGCGGAGGAGGCTCGTCTCTGGGCGATCGAGGAAGCTCGCCTTGCGGAGGAGGCTCGTCTCGCGGAAGAGGCTCGTCTCCGCGCGATTGAGGAGGCTCGCCTCGCTGAAGAGGCCCGCCTTCGTGCAGAAGAAGAGGCGCGTCTGGCCGAAGAGGCACGGCTTCGTGCGGAGGAAGAGGCTCGCCTTCGAGCAGAGGAGGAAGCGCGTCTCGCTGAAGAGGCCCGCCTTGCCGAGGAAGCTGCTCGAATCGAAGCCGAGCGTCTGGCTGAAGAGGCTCGACTGGCGGAGTTGGCTCGCATTGAGGCGGAGCGTTTGGCGGAAGAGGCTCGGCTTGCGGAAGAGGCTCGTCTCGCCGAACTGGCGCGCATTGAAGCCGAGCGTCTAGCGGAAGAGGCGCGGCTGGCCGAAGAGGCTCGCCTTCGCGCAGAGGAGGAAGCGCGGCTCGCCGAGGAGGCCCGCCTTGCGGAAGAGGCTCGCCTTCGCGCTGAAGAGGAAGCGCGGCTCGCCGAGGAGGCCCGCCTTGCGGAAGAGGCTCGCCTTCGTGAGGAAGAAGAGGCTCGCCTGGCCGAGGAAGCACGTCTCGCGGAGGAGGCGCGTCTCGCCGAGGAGGCCCGTCTTCGTGCCGAGGAAGAGGCGCGACTGGCCGAAGAGGCGCGGCAGCGTGCGGAAGAAGAAGCACGGCTCGTTGAGGAGGCCCGACTCGCCGAGGAGGCTCGACTCGCGGAAGAGGCGCGGCAGCGTGCGGCGGAAGAAGCACGTCTCGCGGAGGAGGCCCGCCTCGCTGAGGAAGCTCGGCAGCGTGCGGAGGAGGAAGCTCGTCTCGCGGAAGAGGCTCGACTGGCCGAAGAGACACGTCTCGCGGAAGAGGCTCGACTGGCCGAAGAGGCTCGACTGCGGGCGGAGGAAGAGGCGCGCCTGGCGGAAGAGGCTCGACTGGCCGAGGAAGCCCGCCTCCGTGCGGAAGAAGAAGCGCGGCTCGCTGAAGAGGCTCGACTGCGGGCGGAGGAAGAGGCTCGACTCGCTGAAGAGGCCCGACTCGCGGAAGAAGCGCGGCTTCGCGCGGAGGAGGAAGCGCGGCTCGCTGAAGAGGCCCGACTCGCGGAAGAAGCTCGGCTTCGCGCGGTAGAGGAGGCGCGTCTCGCCGAGGAAGCCCGTCTTCGTGCCGAAGAGGAGGCGCGACTGGCGGAAGAAGCACGCTTGGCCGAAGAGGCTCGGCTTCGTGCGGAAGAGGAGGCTCGGCTAGCGGAAGAGGAAGCACGCCTCGCTGAAGAAGCACGTCTGGCCGAAGAGGCTCGGCTTCGTGCTGAGGAAGAAGCACGTCTCGTTGAAGAGGCCCGCCTGGCTGAGGAAGCTCGGCTTCGTGCTGAGGAAGAAGCACGTCTGGCCGAAGAGGCTCGACTGGCCGAAGAGGCTCGACTTCGTGCGGAGGAAGAGGCACGTCTCGCGGAAGAGGCTCGACTTCGTGCGGAAGAAGAGGCTCGGCTTGCAGAGGAGGCACGCCTCGCGGAGGAAGCCCGTCTTCGTGCCGAAGAGGAGGCGCGAGTAGCCGAAGCGGCACGGTTGGCGGAAGAGGCGCGTCTCGCCGAAGAGGCTCGCTTGGCCGAAGAGGCGCGGCTTCTTGCGGAGGAGGCGCGTCTCGCCGAGGAGGCCCGTCTTCGTGCCGAGGAAGAGGCGCGACTGGCGGAAGAAGAGCGGCTGCGCGCTGCCGAAGAGGCCCGTCTGGCGGAAGAGGCGCGCATCGCGGAGGAAGCTCGTCTCCGTGCGATCGAGGAGGCGCGTCTCGCCGAGGAAGCGCGCCTGGCCGAAGAAGCGCGCCTGCGCGCGGAGGAAGAGGCGCGTCTCGCCGAGGAAGCGCGCCTGGCCGAAGAAGCGCGCCTGCGCGCGGAGGAAGAGGCGCGTCTCGCCGAAGAGGCTCGCTTGGCCGAAGAGGCGCGTCTTCGCGCAGAGGAAGAGGCGCGTCTCGCCGAAGAGGCTCGCTTGGCCGAAGAGGCGCGTCTTCGCGCGGAGGAAGAAGCGCGTCTGGCGGAAGAGGCCCGACTCGCCGAGGAGGCCCGGCTTCGCGCTGAAGAGGAAGCCCGACTCGCCGAGGAGGCCCGTCTTCGTGCCGAAGAGGAGGCGCGGGTAGCCGAAGCGGCACGTCTCGCCGAAGAAGCTCGACTCCGTGCCGAAGAAGAAGCCCTCCGGGCCGAAGAGGCGCGCCTCGCGGAAGAGGCCGCGCGCGTCGAAGCCGCCCGGCTCGCCGAGGAATCTCGCGCTCGCGCCCAAGCCGAAGCACAGCGCCTTGCCGAAGAGGCGCGCCTTGCCGAAGAGGCGCGCCAGGCCGAAGCCGACCGCCTCGCCGAAGCGGCCCGCGCCGCCGAAGTCGAACGCCTCGCCGAAGAGGCCCGGGCCGCCGAGGCCCAACGCCTGTCTGACCAGGGCAAACCCGTCCACCCCCCCTCACTCCCCCGGCGCCCCCGCCCGGCCGCGCCCTCCACGCCGCCCCCGGTCCTCGTCCCCGTCGCCGCCGCGCCCGCGGAACCCGAACCCCTCACGCTCGCGGTCGAGGACATCATCCTCACCGCGGACCCGGAACCCGCCGCCCCAGCGAACTGGGCGGACTCCATCCCCGCGTCCCCCCGCGACGCGCTGGAACTTCCCGCCACCGACAACACCGCCGCCCTCACGGAGGCCCGCAAGCGCGCCCAGGACGCCCTGCTCCAGGACATGGCCGAGGCCCTGCGCCGCTCGGCCTCCACGCCCATGGACCCCTGGCTCACCGAGGAGCCCTCGCGCTTCCCCGTCGCGCCCCCCCCGGAACCCGACCTCCCCCTCCTCGAGGTCGAGCCGGAGAGCTGGGGCGACATCGTGCCCGCCGCCGCACCCCTCCCCGACACCCGCGCCTCCGAGCCCGCCGCCCCCGTCGTCCCCGCCGAGGCGCCTCCCCAGCCGGACCTCTGGGCCGTCCAGCCCCCCAAGTTCCCCGCATCCTCCAGCCCGCCCGTGCGCCCCGCCCGCGCCAGCGAGGACGACCTGTGGCGCATCGTCTCCTTCGACGAGTCCAACGACCCCGCCCAGAACCTCACCGCCTCCTTCGAGGCCGCCCTCCAGCAGGTGGACGCCCACCTGGAGGCGCTCATCCGCTCGGATGTCCGCTCGGCGGGCGACGCCAATGAATTCCTCGTCGAGGCCATCGTCGAGGCGACATTCGAGCCGCTGCCTTCTCCCCCTGCCTCCGCCTTCCCCGGTGACAACGCGGGGGCTTCTGGCCAGACTGGGGATGAGCTGTCCGGTGATCTGGACGACTGGGATTTTGACGAGGACGACGTGGCGGCCGAAGACCCCTCCAACCCCGACGAAGCCTCCAAGCTCCGGCGCCAGCGCCTCCTGCGCCGCGCCATGGAGAACATGGGCACGCTCGGCGCCCGCCCCGTTCCCCCCGCCGCGAGCACCCCGGCCGCGTCCGAATCCGTCGCGCCGCCAGCCGCCAGCGTCGCCGCGCCCTCGGAGCCCCCCAGGCCCGACGAGGGCCGGCTCGCGCAGCAGATCGAGCAGCGCTACGCCGACATCCAGACCCGGAAGGACCACTTCGTCACCCTGGGTGTCCCGCAGGACGCCACGCGAGACCAGGTGAAGGCCGCCTTCCTGAGCCTCGCCAAGGTGTTCCACCCGGACCGGCTGCCGCCGTCCCTGCCTCACCTGGCGCCGAAGATCACCGCCGTCTTCGAATCCATCCGCGAGGCCTACGAAGTCCTCCACGACGACACCCGCCGCAAGAACTACCAGCAGGCCCAGCAGGGCGCGCAGGCCGCCCCCAAGCCTCCAGCGCCCGCGGGTGCCCGGCCCGGCAGCCCCGGCGCGGCCCGCGCGGACACCAACGCGGACGACCTCTTCCGCATGGGCGAGGTGTTCTTCCGCAAGCGCGACTTCGTCGCCGCCAGCGAGCACTACGAGCGCGCCCACGCCCTGGACCCCAAGCCGCTGTACCTGGCGGCGCGCGCCTGGGCCGTCTACATGGACCCCAACCGCAAGGCCGACATGCCCCGCGCCAAACAGTGGATGGCGGATGCGGTGCGCACCGACCCGAACTGTGATCGCGCCCACTACCAGCTGGGCGTCATCGCGCGCGTGGAGGGGGACATGGACCGCGCCGAGCGGCACTTCCGGGAAGCCGTCCGCGCGAACCCCAAGCACCTGGAGGCGAACCAGGAGCTGCGGCTCATCGACATGCGCAAGAAGAACCCGCCCAAGAAGGGTCTCTTCCGCTGACCTGCCTGTTCCCCGGGGAGGGGACCGGCCGGTTTTCCGGACAGTCCCGCCCATTGACACACCTGGAAACCGGACCCGATGCTTGCCCCCCACGGGGCGCGTCCGTCGGATCCGCCGCCCCGCCCGTCTTGAAAGGCATGCCACGTGGCCAAGCAGCACCTGCTCCTCGTCGATGGTGACGCGAAGAGTCTGCGCGTGATGGAGGTCAGCCTGAAGAAGGCCGGCTTCTCCGTCACGACGGCGATCCACGGCAAGGATGCGCTGGAGAAGGTCCAGATCAGCCCGCCGGACCTCGTGCTCGCGGACACCAAGATGCCGGAGATGGACGGCTTCGAGCTCTGCAAGGCGCTCAAGTCCGACGAGCGCTTCAAGTTCATCCCCTTCGTCTTCCTGACGAACCAGAAGTCGGTCGAGTTCAAGGTGCGCGGCCTGGAGCTCGGGGGCGACGACTACCTGACGAAGCCCATCTACATCAAAGAGATCGTCACCCGCGTGAAGATGATCCTTCAGAAGGCCGAGAAGGAACGCATCGAGAAGCGCGAGACGACCAAGGGCGGCTTCGCGGGAAGCCTCGCCGACATGGGCGTCGTGGACCTGGTCCAGACCTTTGAGATCGGCCGCAAGACGGGCGTCATCTCCATCCAGGGCGAGCGCACCGGCGTCGTCTACTTCAAGGAAGGCCGCGTCATCGACGCGGAGCTGGGCCGGCTCAAGGGCGAGAACGCCTTCTACCGCCTGCTCAACACGTTCGAAGGCCAGTTCGACGTGCAGTTCACCACGTTGGACCGCCCCGAGCGCATCGAGGTCTCCACGCAGGGCCTCCTCATGGAGGGCATGCGCCGGCTGGACGAGTGGGGCCGGATGCTGGAGCAGCTCCCGCCCCTGGAGACGGTCTTCGAGATCGACTACCACCAGCTGGCGGACCGCCTGTCGGAGATCCCCGACGAGGTGAACGGCCTCTTGCGCCTGTTCGACGGCAAGCGCGCGCTGTCGCGCGTGGTGGAGGACTCGGACTTCGAGGACCTGGCCGCGCTGGGCATCATCAGCAAGCTGTACTTCGAAGGGCTGATCCGCGAGCTGGGCAACGCGCCGCCGGAGCCCGTGCAGAGCCGCAAGCCGGGCATCGAGCAGTGGCTGAACGCCGCGCCGCCCATCCCCGTGGACGTCGCGCCCGCGCAGGAGCCCGCGTCCGCGCAGGCCCCGGTGGAGCCGCCTCCGGTGGAAGCGGCGCCCGCGGCGGAAGCCCCGCACGCCGAGGAGCCCGCGCCCGCGCAGCCCGAGCCCCCGGAGGAGGTCACGCCCGTGGCGGAGGTGGCGCCCGCGCCGGTCTCCTCGCGGCCCGCGCAGGTGATCATCTTCCCGCCGCGCGTCCGCCCGGGTGACGGGGCGCCGCCTCCGTTCGGGCAGGAGCCGGAGTCCGTGGTGCCCCCGCTGTCGCAGGAGGGGTCGTCGTTCCTCGTGGAGCCGCCGCCGGCGCACCGCGCGGTGGAGCATGCGCGGCGCAGCCTGCTGCTCGACTGGAGCCGCGTGGACACGGAGGGCCTGAGCGCCTCCAGCACCTGGGGCCCGGGGTCGCCGTGGGCGTCCGCGTCTCGCGCTCCGGCCGCGCCCAGCCCCTTCGCCGCCGCGCCCGCGCAGGCGTCCGCGGAGCCGCTGTCCTCGCGTCCGCCCATCTTCGGGGGCGCGGCCATCGCGCCCAGCCCGCTCGCGCCCGTGCCGCCTCCCACGCCGGCCCCGCCTTCGTCCGAGGTGACGCTGGTCAGCGGCACGGAGCACCTCCAGGAGGAGCTGCCGGTGGAGGAGGCCGCGCCGCCGCAGCTCGCGCTGCCGCCGTATCCGGGCCACGGCATCGTGCCGCCGCAGGTGGCCCCGGTGGCGCTCAACGTCGAGTTCCCCGCGACGGCCCCCTCCGCCGCGCAGCCGGACCCCCTGGCGCCGGTGGACCCCGCCGCCACGCAGGAGGTGCCCGCGTCCGAGGCCTACTTCACGGAGCCCGAGGCCCCCGCCCCTGTGGATCCGTCCGCTGCCGCCGCCAGCCCGAGCCCCGAGGCTCCCACCGCGACCGCCGTCTCCGGCACGAGCAGCGCGAGCGCGGGCTCAGAGACGGCCCCGGCGGGCCCCGCGTCCACGAACAGCGCGGCCGCTCCCGCCAGCACGGCCCCCGCGAAGGCCGCGAGCGCCAGCCCCGCGCACGACGCGGATGACGCGGAGCTCATCGCCGCGATGAAGCCCAGGCGCACGGGCCTCTTCGTCGCGGGCGGCCTGCTGCTCGTCGCGGCCGTGGCCGCGGTGGTCCTCTCCAAGGGCTCGGGCGCCACCGAGACGCCTCCGCCCACCGACCCCAAGGTGACGCAGCCCACGAAGCCCCCGGAGGCGTCGAAGCCGCCGGAGGTCACGCCCCCGCCCGCGAAGACCGCGGACGCGCAGGCCGACGCGGGCGTCCCGCCGACGAAGACCGTCACCGCCCCGGAGGACGCGGGCGCGGCGCCGGTGGAGACGGCCACGCCCGAGCCCGCCGCCGTCCCCGACGCGGGCATCGCGGTGGCGCCCACGCCGGAGGCGACCCCTCCCGTGGTGCAGAAGGCCGCCACCTACGCGGACTACATCAAGGACGGCCGCGCGGCGATGGCCCGCAAGAGCTTCAAGTCGGCCCTGGTCGCGTACCGCAAGGCGCTGGCGCTCGACGGTGACTCCGTCGAGGCGAAGACGGGCCTGGCCATCTCGCTGGCCAACAACAGCAGCACCAGCGAGGCCGGCTACCGCGAAGCGGCCAGGCTGCTCCAGGACGTCGTCAAGGCGGAGCCCAAGAACGCGAAGGCCTGGTTCTGGCTGGGCAGCTCGCTCCAGTTCTCCGGTGATCAAACCCGAGCAGCCGATGCCTACAAGCGGTATCTGTTCCTCGAACCGACGGGAAGCTCGGCGGACGAGGTGCGTGCCCTGCTCAATGGGATGAAATGAGCAGGGAGGCGGCCTGCCCGCCTCCTGCCCGCCCTCGTCGTCGGAGTCGTCGTGCTCGTCCTGGGACTTGAAACCTCGTGCGATGAAACCGCCGCCGCCGTCGTGGAGGACGGGCGGCGCGTCCTGTCGGACGTCGTCTCCACGCAGGTGGACATCCACCGCCGCTGGGGCGGCGTCGTGCCGGAGCTGGCCAGCCGCAACCACATCGTCCAGGTGATGCCCGTCATCCACGAGGCCCTCACGCGCGCGAGCAGGACGCTGGACGACATCGACCTGCTCGCCGTCACGTCCGGCCCGGGCCTCATCGGCGCGCTGCTCGTGGGGCTCCAGGTGGCCAAGGGGCTGAGCCTCGCCACCGGCAAGCCCTTCGTGGGCGCCAACCACCTCGAAGGGCACCTGCTCGCCATCCGCCTGCTGGAGGACGCGCCCGCGCCGCCGTTCCTGGGGCTCGTCGTCTCCGGTGGCCACACCAGCCTCTACGAGGTGCGCGACTACGGGAACTACCGCCTCGTGGGCCGCACGCGCGACGACGCCGCGGGCGAGGCCTACGACAAGACGGCGCGCATCCTCGGCCTGCCGTACCCGGGCGGGCAGCCCATTGATCAGCTGGCGCAGCAGGGCGACCCGGAGGCCATCCGCTTCCCGCGCGCGCTCCCGGGCGACAACTTCGACGTGTCGTTCTCCGGCCTGAAGACGTCGGTGCTGCACCACGTCCAGAAGCACGGCGTGCCGGAGGGCCAGGCGCTCCACGACCTGTGCGCGTCGTTCCAGGAGGCGGTGGCGGACGTGCTGTCGAAGAAGCTCGTCGCCGCGGCCCGGAGGCTGGGCCACCACCAGCTCGTCCTGTGCGGCGGCGTGGCGGCGAACTCGCGGCTGCGGGCGCTGTGCAAGCAGCGCGCGGAGGAGCGGGGCCTGCGCATGTTCCTGCCGCCGGTGCGGCTGTGCACGGACAATGGCGCGATGATCGCCGTCGCGGGGTATGAAGCGTGGCGCCGCGGCTTGCGCGGTGACTTCCGCCTCGCGGCCGACCCCGCCTGGCGCATGGAGTAGGGACCTGACAGTGGATTCTCCGCGCGACATCCTCAAGCGCCACGGCCTGCGCGCCAAGCACAGCTGGGGACAGAACTTCCTCGGAGACCCGGACGCGCTCCAGGCCATCGCGGACGCGCTCGCCCCGCGCGAGGGCGAACCCGTGGTGGAGCTGGGCCCCGGCCTGGGCCACCTCACGCGCTTCCTCGCCGCCACCGGCGCGCGCGTCACCGCCGTGGAGCGCGACCGCGACATGGTGGCCGTGCTGGAGAAGGAGGCCATCCCCGGCGTGCGCGTGGTGCCCGGCAACGCCGCCACGGTGGACTTCGCCCAGGTGGCCGGCGCGGACGACATCGCGCTCGTGGGCAACCTGCCGTACCACCTCACCAGCCCCATCCTCTTCCAGGTGCTCGCGCAGCGCGCCCACGTCTCGCGCGCCGTCTTCACCCTCCAGAAGGAGGTGGTCGTGCGCCTCGCCGCGGAGCCCGGCAACCGCGACTACGGGCTGCTCACGGTGCTGCTCGGCCTGCACTTCGACGTGGAGCACGTGCTCACCCTGGAGGCGTGGCGCTTCCACCCGCCCCCGAAGGTGGACTCCGCCGTGCTGCGCCTCACGCGGCGGAAGACGCCCCGCGCGCCGCTGGTGGACGAGGCCCGCTTCACCCGGCTGGTGAAGGCCGGCTTCGCGCAGCGCCGCAAGACGCTGATCAACTCGCTCAAGTCCGACAAGGGCCTGGCGCCGCCGGAGGTGCTGCTCGCCGCGCTCCAGACGGCGGGCATCGACCCGGGCCGCCGCGCGGAGACGCTCTCCCCGGAGGAGTTCGCCGCCATCGAGCGCGCCCTGGGCCCCGTCACCGCCCTGGCGCCGCCGCCCCCGGACGCGCCGGAAGCGGACGCCGCGGAGGAGTAGGGGAGGCTCAGCGCTTCTGGCCCAGCGCGGCCAGGAGCCCGCCCTGCCGGGCGAGGAACGAGCGGAACGCGTCCTCGTCGATGCGCATGCGCGCGAGCACGCCGCGGAGGACCTCGTCCACGGAGCCCTCCGGCCGGCGCTTCAGCTCGAAGGCCGTCTTCAGCAGGGCCACGCCATAGAGTGGATCCACGTCCACCGGAGGTGCGGGAGGGGCCGTGGCCGGACGGGCGGCGGGCGCCGCTTCCGGGGCCTCCACCAGGTCCACCACCGTCTTCACCCGCTGCCTGCCGCGCATCTGTGGCCCGCCGCTCCCGCTGTCCGTGTCCGCGGGCACCGTAGGGGATGACCCCTTGGGGCGCAAGGGTGGGGTGGGCCCGGCGAAAATTGCCGGATGCACGGGGGCATGGTTGTGTTATCCGCCCCCCGCGCGCGCATGTGTCTCATGCGTGGATTCCGGGGGCGGAGGCCTCGGGCCGATGGACCACCGCTACATCGTCGTCGAAGGCCCCATCGGCGTGGGCAAGACGAGCCTCACCCACCTCCTCACGGAGCGACTGGGCAGCCGCCGCATCCTGGAGGTCGTGGAGGAGAACCCCTTCCTCTCCAGCTTCTACGCGGACCGGCAGAAGTTCGCGTTCCAGACGCAGGTGTTCTTCCTGCTGTCGCGCTTCCGCCAGCAGCAGGAGCTCTTCCAGCAGGACCTGTTCCGCTCCGTCACCGTGAGCGACTACCTGTTCGCGAAGGACCGCATCTTCGCCAACCTCACGCTGGCCTCGGACGAGCTGGCCCTCTACGACCGCGTCTTCGAGGCCCTGGGGCCCCGCGTCCCGCAGCCCGACCTGGTCATCTACCTCCAGGCCCAGCTGGACGTGCTGCTGCATCGCATCAAGAAGCGCGGCCGCGAGTTCGAGCGCAAGTTCGACGCGGGCTACCTGGAGTCGCTCGCGCACGCGTACAACGACTTCTTCGCGCATTACACGGATACGCCGCTGCTGGTGGTGAACACGTCGGACATCGACTTCGTCCACAACGAGGCGGATCGCGAGGACCTGATGAACGCCATCGCGAGCGCGAAGTCCGGCGTCCAGCACTACACCCCCAAGTCCCGCCGGGGCTGACGGCCGCCGCCCGGTTGGCTGCCTGGCGCGGGTTGCGCCCCCACGCGGCCCCGAGGGCGTTAGAGTGCATCCCCGTGGAGCCCCGGCCCCCGGCGATCCCCCTGGGGACGGCGAGGGGCCTGACGCTCCACGAGGCTGTCCCACCCGTCTCACACCCAGGAGGTGAACCGTGAAGGACAAGGTCACCATCCACACGCTGAAGCGCCTGAAGCAGTCCGGTCAGAAGATCTGCATGGTCACCGCGTACGACGCGACGTTCGCGCGCATCCTCGACGAGGGAGGCGCGGACGTGCTCCTGGTCGGTGACTCGCTGGGCATGGTCATCCAGGGGCAGGAGTCCACGCTGCCCGTCACCATGGAGCAGATGGTCTATCACTGCGCGGCGGTGAGCCGCGGCGCGAAGCGGGCGCACGTGGTGGGCGACCTGCCGTTCCTGAGCTACCAGGTGTCGCCGCAGGAGGCCGTGCGCAACGCCGGGCGGCTCGTCGCCGAAGGCAACGTGGGCAGCGTGAAGCTGGAGGGCGGCGCCGAGTTCGCCGACACCGTGCGCGCCATCGTCCGCGCCAGCATCCCCGTCATGGGCCACCTGGGCCTCACCCCGCAGTCGGTGCACAAGATGGGCGGCTACGTCGTGCAGGGCCGCGACGAGGACGCCGCGCGCCGCATGCTGGATGACGCGCTCGCGCTGGAGGCCGCCGGCGCCTACGCGCTGGTCCTGGAGGGGGTGCCGCTGGAGCTGGCGCGCACCATCACCCAGAGCCTGAAGATCCCCACCATCGGCATCGGCGCGGGCAAGCACTGCGATGGCCAGGTGCTGGTCTGCTACGACCTCCTGGGCATGAACCCGGACTTCAAGCCGAAGTTCGTCAAGCGCTTCGCCAACCTGCACGGGAACATCACCGACGCCGCGAGCACGTACTTCTCCGAGGTGCGCTCGGGCGCGTTCCCGGATGAGGAGCACAGCTTCAAGGCCACCAAGGGCATCCGGCTGGTGACGCCCACGCCGGTGGTCTCCGACGCGGAAGGCGCCGGCGAGCCCGCGGAGAAGGTCGGCGGCATCTACGGGGCCCCCGTCTAGCCATGGCTCCCCACGTCCTGCGCACCGTTGCGGAAGTGAAGGCCTGGGTCGCGTCCCTCCAGAAGGAGGGACGGTCCCTGGCGCTCGTGCCCACCATGGGCTTCCTTCATGAGGGCCACGTCTCGCTCATGAGGGAGGGCGGCCGGCGCGCGGACGTGGTGGCGGCCTCCATCTTCGTGAACCCCACGCAGTTCGGCCCCCGCGAGGACCTCGCGCGCTACCCGCGCGACCTCGAGGGGGACCTGGGCAAGTGCGCGAGCGCGGGCGTCACGGCCGTGTTCGCGCCCGAGCCCGCGGCGATGTACCCCCCGGGCTATCAGACCTACGTGGACGTCACGGAGGTCAGCCAGGGGCTGTGCGGCGAGCGGCGTCCCGGCCACTTCCGGGGCGTCGCCACCATCGTCACCCAGCTCCTGGCGCTGTTCCGGCCGGCCGTGGCGCTGTTCGGGGAGAAGGACTACCAGCAGCTCCAGGTCATCCGGGCGCTCAACCGAGACCTGCACCTGGGGGCGGACATCGTGGGCATGCCCACCCTCCGGGAGGCGGACGGGCTGGCCATGAGCAGCCGCAACGCCTATCTGTCCGCGGATGAACGCCAGCGGGCGCTCTCCCTGTCGAGGGGCCTCCGGGCGGCCCAGGCCCTGCTCGCGTCCGGCACCCGGGACACGCGGGCGCTCGTGGAGGCCGCCCGCCGTGAATTGCAGGCGGCGGGCCTCCGGGAGGACTACGTGGAGGTTCGGGACGCCGCGACGCTCTCACCCCTGGAGACGGTGGCACCCGGACAGACGGCGCGCATGCTGGTGGCGGCCTTCTCGGGCACCACGCGGCTCATCGACAACATGCCCCTGGCCGGTTAGGAGACTCGGGACACGTTATGGCCGCTGGAAAGTCGAAGGGAGTGGGTGCGGAGCCGGGGGTGAAGCTCATTGCCGAGAACCGGCGTGCGCGCTTCGACTACACGGTGGATGAGAAGATAGAAGCCGGGCTGGAGCTCACGGGGAGTGAGGTGAAGTCGTTGCGTGAAGGTACGGCCAACCTGTCGGACGCCTACGCGCTCCAGAAGGGCACGGAGCTGTTCCTGCTCAACGCTCACATCGGCTCCTACAAGGCGGCCAGCGTCTTCGACCACCTGCCCACCCGGGGCCGGAAGCTGCTCATGCACCGGTCGGAGATCGACCGGTGGACGGCGAAGGTGCGCGAGCGCGGTTACTCCATCATCCCGCTCGTGCTGTACTTCAGGAAGGGGCGGGCCAAGGTGGAGCTGGGCCTGTGCCGCGGCAAGACGCACGAAGACCGCCGCCACGACATCAAGGAACGGGAGACGAAGCGGGAGATGGACCGGGAAGTGCGCCGTCGTTGAGGGCGCTCCCGCAACTCCCCCGCCGGACACGCTGGAATGGACAAGAAGGTTTCCGACAAGAAGGAGCGGCTGCTGGCCGCGCTCGACCAGGGGATGGTGATGATCCACCTGGACGCGCGCCGCCCCGGCGTGCTCGTCCCCGCCAGCCTCCGAGGCGAAGCACACCTGCGCCTCAACCTCTCCTACCGCTTCGACCCGCCCGACCTCACGGTGGGCGAGTGGGGCGTGCGCTCCACGCTGAGCTTCTCCGGTGCGCGCTTCACGGTGGCGGTGCCCTGGTCGGCGCTGTTCGCCATCGCCAGCCACGTGACGAAGGAGTTCTGGATGTACCCGGAGGAGATGCCGCCGGAGCTGCTCCAGCAGCCCCCGGTGGCGTCGGCCTCCGTCGCGCGCCCGCCGCAGCCCACGCCGGTGCCCGCCGCCGCAGAGAGGCCCCGCGCCTTCCTCCGCGAGGTGCAGTCCGAGCACACCGACGAGCCGGAGTCGCGTCCGGAGGTGGCGGCCGCGCCGCCGCCCGAGGGCGGGCCTCCGGACGAGCCGCAGCCGCCGCGCCGGGGCCACCTGCGCCTGGTGAAGTAGGACGGGCCGCCCGTGAGAGGCGGGCGGCGCGTCAGCGCTTGAGCTCCGCGTCCACGTCCGCCTTCCGGCCGCCCATGAACGAGCCCGCCCAGGGGCGGTAGCCCTTGAGCTTCAGCTGCACGGAGACGGAGCGCGGGGGGTAGGTGTTGTCGATCGCCATGGGCGTCACACCGATCTCCACGCCGTCCACCAGGACGGTGGCGCCAGAGGGCTCGCTGCGGATGGACAGGACCTCCGTCGGAGCCCCGAGCGCATGCATCACCTGGGTCCCATAGCGGGGCCACAGGAACAGCACGCCCGCCGCGAGCACCGCCGCGATGCCGAACAGCGCCACCGCCAGTCCCCAGCGCCTGCGGGGGCGGGGCGTCGTCG
Organism: Corallococcus sp. RDP092CA; assembly: GCF_041903675.1. NCBI lineage: Bacteria > Pseudomonadati > Myxococcota > Myxococcia > Myxococcales > Myxococcaceae > Corallococcus > Corallococcus sp. RDP092CA. The sequence continues at coordinate 143,536 of NZ_JAYESI010000010.1, forward strand.
CCGGCTCGAACTCCCAATGCGGCGTGCTCGCGGCCTTGGGCGCGCGCTCCTCCAGCTCCAGGTCTCCCTGGGCCGCCTGACGGATGCTGGGCCGGTTCACCCGCTCCGCTTCGTCCACGTCCGCAAGGGACTGCGTGGCGAGCGCGGGAGCGGAGGCCTCCGCCGTGGCGGGGGCGGGCGCGTTCGGCCGGGCCCGCGCGGGCGCGGACGCCGCCGCAGTCGACGGCGGCCGGGACGCGGAGGGCGCGGGCGAGGACCTCGCCATCGCGCCCGCCTGGGGCGGCGGAGACGCGGGGCCCGTGCCTCGGGAGGCCAGGGGCTCGGCGCCAGGGCGGGGGCCATGGGGAGCGCCAGCGTCGCGTGCCGCCGCCCACGGTTCCGAAGCCGCGGAGGTCATCGCCGGGGCCGCGCTCGCCCCGGTCGCGGTCGCGGAGGGCCCGCGCGTGCAGGCCTCACAGGGCGAGTCCGGGGACTCCAGCGCCGAGCCGCACAGGGCGCAGGTGTGGACCACGGCGCCGGAGGCGGACAACGAGACGCCTCCCGTCGGAGGGCTCCACGGCTCCTCTTCCTCCGCCCCCACGGGGACGGCCGCCGGAGGGGGCTTCCACGAAGCGGCCTCGCCACGCGCGGACGCCACCGGCCCCGCAGCCGCGAGGGCTCCAGCGCCATAGGACACCGTGGCCGAGGCGGCGCCGGACGCCGACGGAAGCCGCCCCGCGTCCCTCCCCTCGCGCGGCGCGACGGACATCACGAACGACGCGGACGTCGAAGCCGGGGCCTCCGCGAGCGCAGTCCGGGCCACCTCGCCCACGGACAGCGGCAGCCGGATGCCGCGCAGGAAGGTCGCCAGCGCATGCGACGACGCGGGCTCTCCCGTCTGCGCGAGCCACCGCGCGAGCGCCTCCGACACGTCCTCCGGCTCCGGGAAGCGGCCGGCCGGGTCCCGCGACAGCATGCGCAGCACCAGCGTGGCCAGCGACGCCGGCACGTCCGGCAGCGACGCGGGCGCGCGGTTGAGGATGGAGTACGCCACCGCCATCGGCTCCGCCTCCTCCGCCGCCCCGAACGGGTGCTGCCCCGCGAGCAGCTCGGCCAGGATGATGCCCAGCGAGAACTGGTCGCTCAGCGCCGTGGCCGGCTCGCCGCGAATCACCTCCGGCGCGGCGTAGGGCACCTTGCCCTTGAAGGCGCCGGGCTCCGTGCGCGACAGGCCGGAGAGCCGCGCGATGCCGAAGTCCGTGACCTTCACCTCGCCCTCGCGCGACACCAGCAGGTTGGACGGGGACACGTCCCGGTGCGCCGTCACCACCGGGTGGCCGTCGTGCTGGCGGCGGTACGCGTGCTGCAAACCCGCCTGGGCCTGGCACACGATGAACACCGCCAGGTGCGGCGGAATCCGCAGCCCCTGACGCGTCACCGCGCGCATCAGCGCGCCCAGGTCCCAGCCGTCCACCAGCTCCATCACCAGGAAGAGCCCCTCCGGGCTCTCCCCCACGTCGTGCACGGTGACGATGTTCTGGTGTTGCAGCAGCATGGCCAGCCGCGCCTCGGCGACGAACATCCGGGAGATGTCCGGCTCGCGCGCCAGGTGCGGCAGCACGCGCTTGATGGCCACGGTGCGCTCGAAGCCCTCCGCGCCCTTGGACACCCCCAGGAACAACTCCGCCATGCCACCCGTGGCCAGCGGTTGCAGCAGCCGATAGCGCGACGTCACAGGGACCTCCGGAAGGACGCGGTGGGGACGCTCACCCCTGCGACTGGGTGATCTCGCGCAGGTGCTTCCACGGGTAGATGCCCGTGCTGTGCTGGTCGCTGAAGACGAACGCGAGCGCGTAGTTGCCCACCGGCTGCACCTGCAGCACGCGCAGGTCCGCGGGCACCTGCGAGGGGTCCAGCGTGCGCTTCGCCGTCCACTCGTCCACGCACGCGGCGCACGGGCACTGCTGGCGCAGCACCTGCGCGGTGGCGGTCGTCGTCACGCCGTCGTCCCACGTCAGCGTCAGCGCTTCGCCGTCCGCGGACAGCTTCGCATCCGTCGCGCTGACGGGCTTGGGCGCGGGCTTGATGCGATCCCAGAAATTGCTCACCGGTCCACCTTCCAAGGCTTGGGGACAGCAGCCCCCTCCCTACCATCCTTCCGGCGGGGTGGGGGACGCGCCGCGAAAGCGGGAGGGCCGGGAAGCGGGGCTTCAGGAAGCCAGCTTGACGGGCAGCCGGTGGCCTTCCAGCCGCACGCCCCGCTGGGCCAGCACCGCGCGCAGGGCCTGCACCACCTTGGGGTCCAGCTGCGCGCCGCTCAGGTTGTCCAGGATCTCCATCGCCTTCTCCAGCGGCATGGCCTTCTGGTACGGGCGCGTGGAGGTGCACGCATCGAAGGTGTCCGCGCACGCCACGATGCGCGCGAGCAGCGGGATGGCCTCGCCCTTGAGCCTGTCCGGGTAGCCCGTGCCGTCCCAGCGCTCGTGGTGGTGGCGCACGCACGCGCGCACCGGGCCCAGGAAGCTGACGGGGCCGATGATGGCGTCGCCAATGGCGGGGTGCTCGCGCATCGTCGCCATCTCCTGGTCGGTGAGCCGGGACTGCTTGCAGAGGATGTTCTCCGCGATGCCAATCTTCCCGATGTCGTGGAGGATGCCGCCATACTGGAGCTGCCGCAGCTCGCGCTCGGTGAGCTTCAGCTCCCGGCCAATCTCCACCGCCACGTCGCCCACCCGCTGGCTGTGGCCGCGCGTGTACGCGTCCTTGGAGTCGATGGAGTTGGCCAGCGCGACGATGGTCTCCAGGTAGCCCTTCTCCAGGCTCTCGTAGAGGCCGCGCGTCTCCATGTCGTACGCCATGAGCTGCTTGCTCATGTAGTTGAACGTCTGGGCCAGCTCCCCCAGCTCGTTCTTCTGCTTGAGGTGCACCTCCACGCCGAACTTGCCGCGCGCCAACTCCAGCGACGTCGCGATGAACGTCTTCAGGGGCTGCGTGAGGTTGCGGGAGAAGATGGCCGCCAGCACCAGCGCCACCAGGATGGCGCCGCCCAGGCCCAGGAGGATGCGCCGCTCCATGGTCTCCACCTGGCGGTACGCGTGCTCCACCGGCTGCTCGGAGACGATGGCCCAGCCCGCCTCCGGCAGCACCGAGTACGCGGACACCACCGCGTCGCGCCCCTCGCCGAAGTTGCCCACGTGGAAGAGCTCCGTGTCGGGCGTGCCCTGGCGCTGCTTGAGCAGGTGCGCCAGGGGCAGCCGCCTGGACACGTCGTCGCCCACCGCGCCCAGGTCTCCGCCGCCGGCAATCAGCCGGCCGTGCCGGTCCGCCAGGTACGCGAAGCCCGTGCTGCCCACGCGCTCCTGGGCCACCATCTGCCGCAGGCCCGCGAGCGTGAGGTCCGCGGCCATGTAGCCCTGCACCGGGTCGCCCACCGGGAAGGCCAGCGTCACCACCGGCCCACCGCCTCCGCCGTGGGACGCCACCACGTCCGAGTAGCGCACCCCGGTGAGCCCCTCGTCCAGCAGGGCCCGCGCGCGCTCCTCGTGCTCCGCCACCGCGCTGGGCGTCATGTCGTGCACCGCGAAGGCCTGGAGCCCCGGAAGCCGCTGCCGGTCCGCGCCGAACACGGTGAGCGCCAGCACCTCCGGGCGCTGGTTGAGCACCGCCGCGATGTGCAGCCGCTGCGTGTCGCGCGGCAGGGTGAAGAAGCCGCCCGGCACGCTGGACAGCCCCACCACCCGCTCGGTGGGGTCCTCCAGGAAGCTCTCCGCCTTGAGGCGCAGCTGCTTCACGCGCTCCTGCGCCAGCTCCTGCGCGTCGCGGATGAGCAGCTCGCGCGTATGGGACACCGACACCCAGCCCACCATCACCGTGGGGATGATGCTGACCACCAGCATCAGCAGGAGGATGACCTTGAACAGTCGCACGGTGGTGGCTCCTCGCGCCGGGAGGCGGCTACTTCTGCCACCCGTCCTTCACCTTGACGTTGAGTTCGAGTGATTCCGCGGCCAGCTCGAAGCGCCGGGTCTGCGAAGGCAGGGACCGCCCCTGCTCCGGACTCACCGCCGTCACCGTCCAGCGATAACGGCCCGCCGGCAGCGTCGGCAACGTCCATTGCCGCGCGGCCACCACCGAGCGCACCGGCGCCGGCGCCGCGCCCCCCTCCACGCCCTCCGTGACGACCTCCACCTCGTAGCGCGTGGCGCCCGCCACGGAGGACCAGGACAGCGTCACCGGCCCCAGCAGCCCGCCGGGCGCGGGCTTCAGCGTGAGGCGGGCCTTGTCCGCGGGCTGCGCCAGCTGCGGCGCGCCGGGCGGCTCCGGCAGCACGGTGCCCTGCTGCACGCGCACGGACTCGCCCCTGGCCAGCACGCGGGTGGCGTGCTGCGCCTCCACGGTGACGGGAGGCCCCTGGCGGTGGGTGACGGTGGTGGTGCCGCCGTCGTGGCCCACCTCCACCGTGAAGTTGGACGGCTGGGGCGGGTTGAGCAGCGCCCACGCCTCGTCCGCCTTGTGCAGCGCCTCCGCGTACCGGGCGGCCTGGAAGTGCGCCTCCGCGTCCTTCAGGCGGGATTCGGCCTCGCGGCGGCGCGCGTCATCCGGCGCGGCCTTCACCGCCGCGCGCGACATCTCCAGCGCCTTGAGCGCCGTCTGCGACTCCGTGCCGGGCGCCTTGCGCGGGGCCGCCGGGGCGCCGCCGGGGAGCGCCGCGCTGTCCGGGGCGTCGCGCCCCGCCACGGTCGGGACGGTCGAGGGCACCACGGACAGCCCCATCCACGCGCTGAGCCAGAGGGCGGCCTTCATTGGAATTCAATCTTCCTGCCCGCCCGAACCGTGGCGGATGGAGTGGTGACGGACAGCGACTGGGTGGCCGGTTTCTCCAAGGTGGCGTCCACCCGTCCCCTGAGGACGGTGACGTCCGTTCGAAGCTTGCTTTCCGCGATGCCCACCAGGGAATCGCCCCCCAGGTGCAGCGTGCTGCCGTTGGCGAACACCACCTGGGCGCTGGCCCCGGCCTCGGTGCGGACCTTGTCGTTCTCGTAGAGGGGCAGCTCGTCGCGCGCGGGGCTCCACTCGTCCGCCACCGCGCGCTTGATCTGCACGTCCCCCGTCAGCCCCCGCAGGTGCGCGCGCGGGACGGGCGGAGGCAGGGGCGCCTCGGCGGGCCCACGGGGCTTCTCATCGGCGGTGCAGCCGGGAGGAAGGGCCATGAGTGCGACCGCGAAAAACAGGGGAGGCCAGCGTCGTCCATTCACCAGAGGGGTCTTCCTGCGGACCACTCTAACCGGAAAAGCCGCGAGGGAAGGGCCCCCCACCCCGCGCTTCTTCACGCGCGCTCGCTCAGTCCAGCCGCCTGTGCGCCAGGCACGGCAAATTCCGCCGGATGCGTGCCTGGAGCTCGGGATCCACCGGCGCCACCGCCAGGCCCTCGCCCTCGGAGGCCCGCGCCGTCACCAGCCCCCAGGGGTCCACCACCATCGCGTGGCCGTAGGTCAGCCGCTCCGCGGAGTGCCGCCCGCCCTGGGCCGGCGCCAGCACGTAGGCCTGGTTCTCGATGGCCCGGGCGCGCAGGAGCACCTCCCAGTGGTCCTTGCCCGTCATCATCGTGAAGGCCGCCGGGACCGCGAGCAGCGTCGCCCCGTCCCTGGACAGCCGCCGGTACAGCTCCGGGAAGCGCAGGTCGTAGCAGACGCTCATGCCCAGCCGGCCCACCGCCGTGTCCGCCGCCACCACCTCCGTCCCCGGCGCCACCGCGGCGGACTCCTGGTAGGTCGCCCCGTCCCCCACGTCCACGTCGAACAGGTGCATCTTCCGGTAGACGGCCAGGCGGGCGCCGTCCGGGCCGAACAGGACGCTGGTGTTGTAGAGCCGCCCGCCGGGCGCTCCCTCCTCCAGGATGGAGCCGGCCAGCAGCGTCGTCTTCGTCCCCCGGGCCAGCTCCGCCATCCGGCTCAGGGTGGGGCCGTCCAGGCCCTCCGCGGCGGAGGGGCGCTCGGGCTCCGGGCCCATCCAGGAGAAGTTCTCCGGGAGGCCCACCAGGTGGGCGCCCAGGGAGGCGGCCTGGCGCACGAGGCGCGTCGCCACGTCCAGGTTGTGGGCCTTGTCCGCGGTGGACACCATCTGTGCGGCGGCGATGAGGTGCATGGGGGCGTTATAACGCCACCGGCGTCACTCGGAACCCCTGGGAATCCTTCAGTCCCGGGGGGCGTTTGACCCGGCGCTCAGGGGTGTGTCCTTCCTTTACACCCCGAGGGGGCGTGTGTTACGGACGCCCCGACATTTTTCGACGCATCACATCGAAAAGTGGGCCGCCGTGCCCGCTTTTTGTGTTTTTGGAGACCTGCTTCCTGGCCATGGAGTCGAAGAACATCAAACAGACGGTGGAGGAGAAGGCGGCCGCGCTGCTGGACCCCATCGTGGCGAACGAAGGCCTGGAACTCGTGGACCTGGAGTACGTCCGTGAGCGTGAGGGCTGGGTGTTGCGGCTGTTCATCGACAAGCCCGGTGGCCGGGTGGGTCTGGACGAGTGCTCCCAGGTGTCGCGCGCCGTGGATCCGGTGCTCGACGTGGAGGACTTCATCCCCCAGGAGTACAACCTGGAGGTGTCCAGCCCCGGGGTGAACCGGCCCTTGAAGAAGCCGGCGCACTTCGAGCGGGTGAAGGGGCAGAAGGTCAAGGTGAAGACCTTCGGCCCGCTGGGCGACCCTCCGCGGAAGAACTTCAGCGGCACGCTCACCGAAGTGGCGGCCGACGCCATCTCCGTGGACGTGGAGGGGGGCGGCCTGTTCGTCATCCCCTTCAAGGACATCGCCAAGGCCCACCTGGAGTTCGAGTTCTAGAAGCCGACATACAGGGGACCCTGTTCGCGCCAGGGCCGCCCGTGGACCCATTTCCGGAGAAGACAAAGCCATGCCCACGCCCGCCAACCCGGCCGTCAACCTCAACCTCGTCCTGGATCAGGTCGCCAAGGACAAGGGCATCGAACGGGCCGTGCTCATTGCCACCCTCGAGGACGCGATGAACACCGCGGCCAAGAAGCACTTTGGCCAGGACCGCAACCTGGAGGCCAAGTACGACCCAGAGAAGGGCGTCGTGGAGCTCTTCCAGGCCATCACCGTGGTCGCGGAGATCACCGACCCCGTCCAGGCCGTGAACCAGATCACCATGGACGAGGCCCACAAGAAGGGCATGGAGGTGGAGCCCGGCGACGAGCTCGTCTTCCAGATCTTCTACCGGGACGAGGACGCCGCCGAGGCCAAGGCCCAGGACGACCAGTACGGGGACATCCTCCGGCTGAAGACCTTCCGCCGCGGCTTCGGCCGCATCGCCGCGCAGACGGCCAAGCAGGTCATCCTGCAGCGCACCCGCGACGCCGAGCGCGAGAACGTCTTCAACGAGTACAAGGACCGCAAGAACGAGATCGTCACCGGCATCGCCCGCCGGTTCGAGCGCGGCAACATCGTGGTGGACCTGGGCCGCGCGGAGGCCGTGCTCCCCGTGCGCGAGCAGGTCCCGCGAGAGACCTACCGCCCGGGCGACCGCGTCCAGGCCTACGTGCTGGACGTGCTGCGCGAGTCCAAGGGCCCGCAGATCGTCCTGTCGCGCGCGTCCGTGAACCTGCTCACCAAGCTCTTCGAGATGGAGGTGCCGGAGATCGCCGAGGGCATCGTCGTCATCGAGGCGGCGGCGCGCGAGCCGGGCGGCCGCGCGAAGATCGCCGTGTCCAGCCGCGACTCGGACGTGGATCCGGTGGGCGCGTGCGTGGGCATGAAGGGCAGCCGCGTGCAGGCGGTGGTGCAGGAGCTGCGCGGGGAGAAGATCGACATCGTCCCCTACGACGAGGACCCGGCGCGCTTCGTGTGCTCGGCCCTGGCCCCCGCGGAGGTCAGCCGCGTCATCATCGACGAGGCCAACCACGCCATGGAGCTCATCGTCCCGGACGACCAGCTGTCGCTGGCCATCGGCCGGCGCGGGCAGAACGTGCGCCTGGCGGCGCAGCTGACCGGCTGGAAGCTGGACATCAACAGCGAGAGCCGCGTGCGGGAGATGCGCGAGTTCGCCAGCCGCTCGCTGGGCGCCCTGCCGGGCGTCAACGAGATGCTGGTGGAGACGCTCTACGCGCACGGCTTCCGTCAGGCGCGCGACGTGGCGGACGCGAACCCGGAGGTGCTGGCGCAGATCCCCGGCATCGACCCCACGCGCATCCCCTCCATGCAGGAGGAGGCCCGGAAGCGCATGGTGGAGGACCAGCAGGAGCTGTCGCGCATGGACTACGAGCGCGAGCAGGCCCGGCTGGCCGAGGCCCGCCGCCACCCGGACGAGCTGTCCCAGCCGGAGCGCATGGCGCGCGTGCGCGGCGTCGGCGAGAAGACCATCGAGCAGCTCATCCTCGCCGGCTACCGCACGGTGGAGGACATCGCGAACGAGAAGGACCTCACCCGCCTGGGCGACGTGCCGGGCGTGGGCATCAAGAAGGCCCGCCAGCTGAAGAGCGCGGCGGAGAACTACCTGGTGGAGGAGGCCAAGCTGCGCGCGGAGTTGAACGCAGAACGGGGCGCGCTGGCGTCGGCCGGCGGCTCGGAGGGCGCGGAAGCGGCCAAGGCACCGTAAAGTCAGGGGGGAGGGTGGATGCGCCGCGCAACCAAACGGCCGGGGACACATCCCATGGAAATCACGGCGTCAGGTCCGGTCAGGACCTGCGTCGGGTGCGGTTCGCGCAAGGCACAGGCGGAACTCACCCGGTTCGTGGTAGGTCCCCAGGGCGGCGTGGTGGCGGACAGGCGGCGGAGGCTGCCGGGGCGGGGGGCGTACCTGTGCGGTGCCGGTTGTCTGACGGCAGCGCTCAAGCGTAAGGCGCTGGGCAGGGCCTTCCGAGGCAAGGCGGGGCAGGTCGACCCGTCGGTGCTCGGGCAGGCATGGGAGTGAGGGCGGGAGGGTGGAGAGGTTGCGGGGGGAGGTGGTTGTTAAGCACCACTCGCACACAATTTCGGCTTTGGACTAGGGTGCTCGGCCTCGTCGTCGGCGGAGCAGAAGGCCAATCAAGGTATGTCGAAGAAGCGCGTTCACGAAATCGCCAAGGAGCTCAAGAGCCACGGGATTGAGCTCGACAACAAGGAGGTCGTGACCGAGCTCGCTGGGCTGGGTTACGACGTCAAGAGCCACTCGTCCTCCCTGGACGATGACCAGGCCACGGCCGCGGTCCAGAAGATCCTGGACAAGCGCAAGCCGAAGCAGGCCGCCGCGCCCGTCGCCGCCAAGGGCTTCGTGGTGCGCCGCAAGGTCGGCGTCCCCGCGGGCACGTCCGCCCCGGAGAGCCACGACGCCCACGCGCAGGCCGCCGAGCCGGCCTACGAGCAGCCGGAGCCCATGTCGGAGCCGCAGGCCGCCTCCATGGCGCCGGAGCCGCCGCAGGCGCCCGCCGACCAGGAGCTGCCGCCCGCCTCCGTGGAGGCCGCGCCCGTGGCCCACGCCCCGGAGCCCCCGGCCGTGACGGCCACGTCGCCCGAGGCGACCGTCGCCGCCATCGCCGCCGCGCCGGAGTCGGTCCCGGCGCCCGAGGCTCCGGCCAGCCCGTCTGTTGACGCATCCGCCACCCCGCCCGTGACACCGCCGTCCACCCCGCCTTCCGCGGCGGTGGCGGAGACGCCCCGGGCCGCCGAGCCGACCCCGGCCACGGCGACACCGCGCAGTCCTACGCAGGAGAGTCCCCGCTTGCCCAACCCCCCTCAGCGCTCGCCGGTCCCGCCCACCGCACGGACGCCTTCCTCCACGTCGACGTCCGCGACGGTCATCTCCCGAGGCCCCGGCTACGTGCAGCGCCCGGGCGCCACGGGCGGGCGTCCGGGTGGGCCGCCGGGCAGCCGTCCGGGCGGTCCGGGTGCTCCGGGCGGTCGTCCAGGTGGGCCCACGGGGCCGGGCAGCCGTCCTGGCGCGCCCATGCAGGGCCGTCCGGGCTCGGGGCCCCTCCAGAACCGTCCGGGAGCGCCCGTCCAGGCGCGCCCCGGGCAGGCGGGGCCGGTGCGTCCGTCCACGCCTCCCTCGGCTGGCGCCGCGGGTGGCGCTCCGGTGCAGCCCACCGGCCCGACCATCATGGTCGGCGGCGTGCCGCACGCCCAGGTCGCGCCCACGCAGGGCGCCCAGGCGCGCCCCACGGCCACCCAGGCCGTGGTGATCTCCCGGCCGCTCATCCAGGTCCGCCGCGTCACGCCCACCACGACCCAGGCCAAGCAGTACCCCATGGCCCCGGGCCGCGCCGGCATCCCCACGGAGAAGCGCGAGTACAAGGTCGTCCAGGACCACCTGGGCCGCGGCCGCGAGCTCGTGGACGTCTCCAAGAACAAGGAGCGCGGCCAGCGCAAGCGCACGGGCCCTGAGACCACCAGCGTGTCCAAGCAGGAGCTGTCGGACATGGTCTGGGGCCGCATCCAGATCCCCGTCCGCGGCAAGAAGCGCAAGCCCACGAAGAAGGGCGCCAAGACGCAGATCACCCAGATGGCCGAGGAGAAGAAGGTCATCAAGCTCCAGGAGGGCATCAGCGTCTCCGACCTGGGCCAGCGCATGGGCATCCGCACCGCGGAGCTCATCAAGAAGCTGATGGGCATGCAGAAGATGGCCACGGCGAACCAGATCCTGGACGCCGACACCGCGGAGCTGCTCGCCAGCGACTACCACTGGAAGGTCGAGCGCGTCGGCTTCGAGGTGGAGGACTACCTGCCGGAGGTCACGGCGAAGGCCGAGGACGAGCGTCCCCGTCCGCCGGTGGTCACCATCATGGGCCACGTCGACCACGGCAAGACGAGCCTCCTGGACGCCATCCGCCAGGCCAGCGTGGCCTCGGGCGAGGCGGGCGGCATCACCCAGCACATCGGCGCGTACAGCGTGTCCACCGCGCGCGGCGACGTCACGTTCCTGGACACCCCGGGCCACGAGGCCTTCACGTCCATGCGCGCCCGTGGCGCCAACGTGACGGACATCGTGGTGCTGGTGGTGGCCGCGGACGACGGCGTGATGCCCCAGACCGTGGAGGCCATCAAGCACGCCAAGCAGGCGGAGGTGCCCATCGTCGTCGCCATCAACAAGATGGACGTCCCGGGCGCCAACCCCGACCGCGTGAAGAAGGACCTCGCGGGCCACGAGCTGGTGCCGGAAGAGTGGGGCGGCGACACCATCATGGTGCCCGTCTCCGCGAAGACGAAGATGAACCTGGATCTCCTCCTGGAGAACCTGGCCCTGCAGGCGGAGGTCCTCGAGCTGACCGCCAACCCGGCGCGCCCGTCCGTGGGCGCCATCGTGGAGGCGAAGCTGGAGCGTGGCCGCGGCCCCGTGGCCACGGTGCTGGTGCAGGAGGGCACGCTCAAGCTGGGCGACGCCATCGTCACCGGCACGCACTACGGCCGCGTCCGCGCCATGAACAACAGCCGCGGCGAGCAGGTGAAGGAAGTGAAGCCGGGCTACTGCGCGGAGGTCGTGGGCCTCTCCGGCGTGCCCACCGCGGGTGACGCCATCAACGTCGTCTCCGACGAGAAGGCGGCCAAGCAGATCGCCGACCACCGCGCCATGAAGGAGCGGCAGACGGAGCTCAGCAAGGTCAGCCGCGAGTCCCTGGACCAGCTCTTCGCCAAGACGAAGGCGGGCGGCGGGCCCAAGGAGCTGCGCGTCATCATCAAGGCGGACGTGCAGGGCTCCGCGGAGGCCGTGCGCCAGGCGGTGGACAAGCTCACCACGCACAAGGTGCGGGTGGTCATCATCGACGCGGGCGTGGGCGCCATCACGGAGACCGACGTCATGCGCGCGGCCGCCTCCAAGGGCGTCGTGCTGGGCTTCAACGTGAAGCCGGAGTCGGGCGCGGAGGCCGCGGCCAAGGCGCAGCAGGTGACGCTGCAGAGCTACTCCATCATCTACGAGCTCATCGACGGGGTTCGCACGGAGATGGAGGGCCTCCTGGAGCCCATCCGCACCGAGCGCAAGCTGGGCCGTGCGGAGGTGCGCAACACCTTCAACGTGCCGAAGCTGGGCACCATCGCCGGCGCGGCCGTCCTGGACGGCGTGATGAAGCGCGGCTCGTTCGTGCGCCTCATGCGCGAGAACAAGCAGCTCTTCTCCGGGAAGATGGCGTCGCTGCGCCGCTTCAAGGACGACGTGAAGGAAGTCGCCCAGGGCTTCGAGTGCGGTATCGGCATCGAGAACTTCAACGACCTCAAGGCCGGCGACATCATCGAGGCCTACGAGATCGAGGAGACCCGGCAGAGCCTCTCGTAACCCCGAGGGGCGTACTCGACGGACCCCGGGGAAGGCCCCACCTTTCCCGGGTGAAGGACGACGCGACGGAGCCTGGGCGCAGGTGCTGCGCCCGGGCGGCCGTCGGCCTGGGGGACCTCTATGTTCGTGGGAGTCGCACGCCTCACCCTCCAGATTCCGGAGAGCGCCTCGCTGAAGTCCAAGCGGCAGGTGCTCCGCCGGGTGACGGACCGGGTGAAGGCCCGCTTCAACGTGGCCGTCGCGGAGGTGGACGACCAGGACCTCTGGCAGAAGGCGTCGGTGGCCCTGGCCGTGGTGGGCAACGACCGCCGGCACGTGGATGAGCAGCTGGAGAAGATCATCCACTTCGTGGAGGAGATGTACGTCGCGCCGCTGATGGCCCGGGAGACGGAGGTCCTCACCTTCGGGGACCAGCTCTATCCGGACAAGGTCCCCGGGGGCACCTTCCGCGCGCCCGTGCGGGTCCCCGAGCCGGCGGACGAGGACGCCCACCTGTCCCCCGAGGACGCGCACGCGCACACGGAGGCGGCCATCGCGCGCTTCCTGCGCAGCGACCGCTCTCTGGCGGAGGCGGAGGGGCTGGGCGCGTGGGAGCAGCGGCACGAGGGCGCGGGCCCCGGGCCCGGGGCTCCCCGCCCCACGGGTGAGGGTGGAACGCTGACGTTGGAAGACGCCCGGGCCAAGGCCCGGGCGCTGCGCAACCCGCGAGATTGGGAGAAGAAATGACGACGCATGCACGACCCGAGCGCGTGGGGCAGGAGATCCAGGCGGCCATCGGCGCCCTGCTGACGCGGGGGGAATTGCGCGACCCGCGCATCGGCTTCATCACCATCACCGGCGTGAAGGTGTCGCCGGACCTGCGGGTGGCGAAGGTCTTCTATTCGATGCTGGGCACGGACCAGGAGAAGGCGGAGACGCAGAAGGGCCTGGACGCGGCCAAGGGCTTCGTGCGCCGCGAGGTGACGTCCGCGGTCAACCTGCGCGTGTCGCCGGAAATCTTCTTCGCCTTCGACGCGTCCGTGGGCGAGGGCGATAAGATCGACCGGCTCCTGCGCGAGGTGCGCGGCAAGGAAGGCTGGTAGGCCCCGCTTCATGGACGGCGTTCTCGTCATCGACAAGCCCCTGGGCCCCACGTCCTTCGACGTGGTCCGCCAGGTGCGCGGCCTGCTGAAGGTGAAGAAGGCGGGCCACACGGGCACGCTGGACCCCATGGCCACCGGCGTGCTGCCGGTGTGCCTGGGCGAGGCCACCAAGGTCGCCGGCGTCATCACCGAGGGCGACAAGGCGTATGACGCCGTGGTGCGGCTGGGCGTGGAGACGGACACCCAGGACGCCCAGGGCAGGCCCACGGCGCAGGCCCCGGTGCCCCCGCTCACGGCCCCGCTGTTGGAGGCGGTGCTCGCCCGGTTCCGGGGCACCTTCGAGCAGGTGCCGCCCATGTACTCGGCGGTGAAGGTGGCCGGGAAGCGGCTGTACGAGCTGGCGCGCGCCGGGGAAGAGGTGGAGCGGGCGAGCCGCACCGTCACCGTGCACGAGCTGGTGCTGCGCGACTTCTCCGCGGACCGGCTGACCCTGTCCGTGCGCTGCACCAAGGGCTTCTACGTGCGCACGCTGGCGTACGACCTGGGCCGCGCGCTGGGCTGCGGGGCGCACCTGGAGGCGCTGCGGCGCACGATGAGCGGCCCCTTCACCCTGGCGCGCGCGCTGCCCCTGGGGGAGCTGGCCACGCTGTCCCGCGAGGCCGTGGCCGCGCGGCTGGTGTCGCTGGCGGAGGCGCTGACGGACCTGCCCGCGGTGCGGGTGAACGCGGAGGAGGCGCGGCGGGTGTCGCACGGCGTCCCCGTGGAGGTCGCCCCCGTGCCGGGCCGGGTGCGGGTGCTGGGCCCGGATGACGCGCTGCTCGCCATGGCGGAGGTGGTGGGCGGGCGGCTTCGCTACCTGCGGGTGTTCGCCTGAGTGGCCTCCCGGACCCATGACATCTCCGTGAGCGTGGCCCCGGGCCTTCGCGGCGCCTTCGACGGGCGGCGCGAGCTGTCCCTGGGCGTGCCCGCGACGGCGGACGTCGGCGACGTGGTGGAGGCGCTCCTGCGGCTGTACCCGCGCACCCAGAAGCTCCTGGCGGGCGACGGCGGCGAGGCGGGGGGCCCGTACCTGCACCTGGCCATGGATGAAGCCTCGGCCCGGGAGCTCTCCCCGGGCGGGGGCGGAATGGCCGGGGGCTGCCGGTTGTACGTCTTCGCACTGTCCCGCCCCCCGCGGGGCGGACGGACGGGCGGCGAAGGTTGACCCCCCAGGGGGTGAAGCTTATAAGCGGCCCGCTCGTTAGAAGGACCATCTGTGGCCGGGTCTGTACCCCTCCGCGGACCCAGGCGGCACGAGCAGTCACCCCGGAGCGGGATTCAGGAAGAAGCCCATGTCGTTGCATCAGGAGCGCAAGAGCGAGCTGGTCACGAAGTTCCGCACCCACGAGTCCGACACCGGCTCGCCCGAGGTGCAGGTGGCGCTGCTGTCCGAGCGCATCAACATGCTCACCGAGCACTTCAAGACCCACAAGAAGGACCACCACTCCCGCCGCGGTCTGCTGAAGCTGGTCGGTCAGCGCCGCCGCATGCTGGACTACCTCAAGTCCAAGGACGTGGCCCGCTACAAGAAGCTCATCGAGGGCCTCGGCATCCGCAAGTAGTCCTCGAGCAGCACCCGGGGCGCTGGCACATCACCAGCGCCCCGCGCATTTGGGCAGCATGGTTTCACGCGGCAGTTGGTTCAACAGAAGCGCGGACGCAGGCGAAGGAGTCGGGCGAGGGAGTGGTGGAGGCGGGCTCTTTTGGTTTCCGTTCAGACCGGCCGACCTGAGGTCATGGGTGGGCGGGTGTGATCAGGGATCAAGAGGTCCGGTCCATCCCTTCGGCGCTCCGCAACGGAGCCCGTTTCCGCAGGACAGACAGCGTTCGTCTGGCATGTGCCTGCTTCAGGCCCTGGCGACCGCTCATTCCCAGAGGGCCCCTTCCGGGCGACTTGAGGCCCCACGCACGTGGGCAGGTCGCGGCCGGCGAGGGTCCTCGCACGCGAAGCAGGCACGGAAGGCCACACGACATGTTGAAGAAGAGCGTCAAGATTGGTGAGAACGAGCTGAGCATCGAGACGGGCCGCCTGGCCAAGCAGGCCGACGGCGCGGTGGTGGTCCGCTACGGCGACACCATGCTGCTCGTGACCGCGGTGAGCGCGCGGGAGAAGAAGGACGTCGACTTCCTGCCCCTCACGGTGGAGTACCAGGAGAAGCTGTACTCGGCGGGCCGCATCCCGGGCAGCTACTTCAAGCGCGAGGGCCGCCTGACGGAGAAGGAGACGCTGGCCTCCCGTCTGGTGGACCGCTCCTGCCGCCCGCTGTTCCCGGAAGGCTACGCCTACGAGACGCAGGTCATCGCGTCCGTCATCTCCGCGGACCCGGAGAACGAGGGTGACATCCACGGCATCACCGGCGCCTCTGCGGCGCTGTGGGTGTCGGACATCCCGTTCAACGGCCCCATCGCGGGCATCCGCGTGGGCCGCGTGGGCGGCCAGTTCGTGGCCAACCCCACCGCGAAGCAGCGCGAGCAGAGCGACCTGGACCTCGTCATGGCGGTGAGCCGCGAGGCCATCGTGATGGTGGAGGGCGGCGCGGAGGAGGTCAGCGAGGCGGACATGGTGGCGGCGCTGGAGTTCGGCCGTCAGCAGGCCCAGCCCGCGCTGGACCTCCAGGACCAGCTGCGCACGGAGCTGAAGAAGCAGGTCCGCGCCTACGAGAAGCTCGCCACCATCGACGAGGGCCTGCGCAACCAGGTCCGCGAGCTGGCGCTGGAGGGCGTGAAGGCCGGCTACGCCATCAAGGAGAAGGCGGCCCGCTACGAGGCGCTCTCCAAGGCGAAGAAGGCGGCCGTCGCGGCGCTGAAGGAGAAGCTGGGCGAGGCCTTCACCCCGCAGGTGGAGAAGCACGCCAAGCAGGTCATCGAGGACCTGAAGTACGAGCACATGCGTGAGATCACGGTGAACGGCGGCCGCATCGGTGACCGTCCGCACAACGTGGTGCGCCCCATCACCAACGAGGTGGGCGTGCTGCCCCGCACGCACGGCAGCGCGGTGTTCACCCGCGGCGAGACGCAGGCGCTCGTGGTCGTCACGCTGGGCACCAGCGAGGACGAGCAGCGGCTGGAGCTGCTCAGCGGCCAGGCCTTCAAGCGCTTCATGCTGCACTACAACTTCCCGCCGTTCAGCGTGAACGAGACCAAGCCCCTGCGCGGCCCCGGCCGTCGCGAGGTGGGCCACGGCGCCCTGGCGGAGCGCGCGCTGCGCAACATGATTCCGGGCAGCGACTCGTTCCCGTACACGGTGCGCCTGGTGTCCGAGATCCTGGAGTCGAACGGCTCGTCCTCCATGGCGTCCGTGTGCGGTGGCACGCTGGCGCTGATGGACGCGGGCGTGCCCATCAAGGCGCCGGTGGCGGGCATCGCCATGGGCCTGGTGAAGGAGGGCGACAAGATCGCCATCCTGTCCGACATCCTCGGTGACGAGGACCACCTGGGCGACATGGACTTCAAGGTCTGCGGCACGTCCAAGGGCATCACGTCCATCCAGATGGACATCAAGATCACCGGCCTCACCACGGAGATCATGAGCCGCGCGCTGGAGCAGGCGCGTCAGGGCCGCGAGCACATCCTGGCGGAGATGGCGAAGACGCTGAGCGCGCCGCGCAAGGAGATCAGCCAGTTCGCGCCGCGCATCACCACCATCCAGATCCGCCCGGAGTTCATCAAGAACGTCATCGGGCCGGGCGGCAAGGTGATCAAGGACATCATCGCCCGCACGGGTGCCGCCATCAACATCGAGGACTCCGGCCGCGTGGACATCGCCAGCGCGAACAGCGAGGCGGTGAAGGCGGCCATCGCGATGATCCAGGCGCTCACGCGCGAGGCGGAGATCGGGAAGATCTACACGGGCACGGTGCGGAAGATCGCCGAGTTCGGCGCCTTCGTGGAGCTGTTCCCGGGCACCGACGGCCTCATCCACATCTCCGAGCTGTCCGACAAGCGCGTGAAGAGCGTGTCGGACGTGCTGAGCGAGGGCGACGAGGTGCTGGTGAAGGTCGTCAGCATCGACAAGACGGGCAAGATCCGCCTGTCGCGCAAGGAGGCCATGGCCGAGCGCGCCACCGCGCAGGGCGCGCCTCCCGCGGTCGCCACTCCGGCGGCGGCCACGCCGGACGCGAAGGCCTGAGCCCGGCCCCCGCCTAGCGGCCCTCCGTGAGGAAGGCCGCTTCCGGAAAAAGACGCCCCGTCTCCTCCGCCTCCGGGCGCGCAGGGGCGGGGCGTCGTCGTTTTCGTCCCCGGGGGCTGGCGGCTTAAAACCCGGAGAGGGGCTCCCGCGTTGATGGGGGACCGCCCCGGAGGCTCCATGCCGGTCCACCCATCCAGCTCCTCGGAGCCCTCGAGCAGCTTCCTCACGGATGTCTCCCGGTTCCTGGGGGCGTTCCGCTGGGCGTTCATGCCGCTGGGGCTGCTCGCGCTGGTCGCGGTGGGCGTGCACGCGGCGGCCGATACGCTGGATGACCGGCTGCTCACGGCGGTGGACCGGCTGGACTCCGCGTTCGATGCGTGGGTGGGCCAGTTCCCCTCGCTCGCGTCCCTGGTGGACTGGGTGTCGCTGGAGACGCGCACCCGGCTGGCGCGGGCCCTGGCCCTGTGCTGGGAGCTGGCGGCGGACCTGCTCCTGGCGCTGCCCGCGCTGGGCTATCGCGAGACCGACGCGGCCCGGCCCGTGGAGCCCTGGCGTCCCGTGACGGCTTCCTCGTCCTCGTCCTCGTCCTCGTCCTCGTCGTGGAAGGCGCTGCTGCGGCGCTGTCTGCGGCGGCCCACGCCCATGCGGTGGGTGCGGCCCCTGGCCACCGCGGGCGTGGTGCTCGCGGGGGCGTGCACGGTGGCGCGGCTCGTCCAGGGGACGGTGTACCTGTCGTGGCGGCCGCTGTTCGGCGACGTCGCCGCGGACTGGGCGGCCCGGGGCCTGGCGGTGGCGGCGCTGGGCGGTGTGGCCGTGTCGCTCGGGTGGCGCGCGGTGCTGCGCAACCTCCAGCACGCGGACGCGGCGTGTGAAGCGGTGGGCTCCCGGCGGGCCTGGACTCGCGGGCTCGTGGGGTGCCTCGTGGTGGCGCCCCTGGGACTGGCGGCGGCGTGGGACGCGGCCCCGGTGCTGTCCTTCCTTCGCTGAGGCCCCGACGCATGTTCGCTCGACGCGCCCGCGGGCTCCTGGACTTCACCTTCGCGCTCCTGTGCGTGTGGTGCGCGTACCACCACACGCCCGCGGGCGCGCTCCTGCGGCGCGCGGGGGTCTGGGCCTTCCACACGCGCACCAGCGCCCGGCCGCTGCTCGCGTACTACGACGGGGTGAGCGGCACGGCGGTGCCCGTGCCGGATGCGCTGCCCGCCGCGCTGGCCACGCGCGTGCCCACCGGCGTGGAGGCGCTGGCGTGGGGGACGCACTCCGCGCTGAGGGCCCTGGACCCGAAGGCCCGCGAGCCCGCGCTCGCGCTGGCCCGAGAGGTGGGCATCGCCCCGGAGACGTTGGTGGACCCGGCGCAAGGGCCGGCGGCGACGCGGCGGCTCCTGGACGCGCTCGCGGCGGACTTCCCTTCGGAGGAGGCGCGGGTGACGGCGGTGTTCGCCGGGCGGGTGCCCGCGCGCTTCGCGCTGGAGCGGGTGGGCGCGGAGGGGGGGGCGCTCGACCTGGAGCGCCTCGCGAAGCAGCTGCCCCCGGGCTTCGAGGGCTCCTCCGTGGGCGCGGCGCAGGCGCTGGCGCTGTCCACGGCGCTGAGGCTCGGGTGGCCCGTGTCGGAGCGCGCTCCGGTGACGAGCCCCTTCGGCTACCGCGTCCACCCCACGCTGCGCACGCGCCGGATGCACACGGGGGTGGACCTGGCGGTGCGCTCGGGCACGACGGTGACGGCCGTGGCCGCGGGCGTGGTGCGCCGCGCGAGCGAGGACTCCGTCAACGGCCGCGTGCTGGTGCTGGACCACGGGCGGGGGGTGACGACGGCGTACTGCCACAACTCCGAGCTGCTGGTGAAGGCGGGCACGCGGGTGGAGAAGGGCCAGGCCATCGCGCTGTCGGGCAGCACCGGCCGGTCCACCGGACCGCACCTGCACTACCAGCTGGAGCTGGCCGCGCGGCCCGTGGACCCGTTCGGGTTCCGCACCGCCCTGCGCATGGCGGACGGCGCGACCGAGCTGTGACGACCCTGGAGGTCGGCGCCAGGAAGTAGAGGGGGACCCGGGTGCGTGCTACGGCGGGAGGCATGGACGCCAGGCTGACTGTCCCCGTGCGCCGGGTGCGCTCGCATCCGGACCCGCTGCCCCTGCCTCGCCACGAAACGGAGCTGGCCGCCGGGCTGGACCTGCGGGCGGACATCGACGGCGAGCGGGTGCTCCAACCCCTGGAGCGGATGGCGGTGCCCACGGGGCTGGCCTTCGCGCTCCCGCCGGGCTTCGAGGGCCAGGTGCGGCCGCGCTCGGGGCTGGCGCTGCGACATGGGGTGACGTGCCTCAACTCCCCCGGGACGGTGGACGCGGACTACCGGGGGGAGGTGCAGGTGATTCTCATCAACCTGTCCAACACCCCCTTCACCCTGCGTCGGGGGGACCGGGTGGCCCAGCTGGTGGTGGCCCCGGTGACGGCCACGGCGCTGTGGGAGGTGGAGGTGCTGGAGGCGACTTCCCGGGGTGACGGAGGTTTCGGGTCCACGGGCCGCTAGGGCCCGGCGCGCAACGTCGTTCCTCAATGGCCTGGGAGCGGGCAGAATGGGGGCCCCGGTCGTCCGCCGGGGAGGTCGCCCCCCGCGGCCCCGTTCTGGAGTTTCACTGCTTTGCTCTGCTACCGCTGCGGCAGCCATGTCCCCGATACGAGTGAAACCTGCGCCACGTGTGGCCAGAAGTTCGACGCGGCCGCGCGTCAGGCGGCGGGGGCTGCGCGCCGCAAGGGCACGGAGGGCGCGCCGTACAAGCCCGGCGACGTCGTCGCGGACCGCTACGCCATCCAGGAGGTGGTGGGGGCCGGGCCGCTGGGCTTCGTCTTCCGCGCGCAGGACCAGGCCATCGACGTGGAGGTGGCGCTGAAGGTCATCCAGCCCCGGCTGGTGCAGCAGCCCGAGGAGCGCACGCAGTTCGCGCTGTCCATGCGGGTGGGCAAGAAGCTCAACCAGCCCAACCTGGTGCGCGTGTACGAGGAGGGCGTGGACGGGGACCGGCCCTTCTTCACGATGCAGCTGCTGGAGGGCATCACCCTGCGCCGGATGATGGAGCAGCGCGCGGCGAAGGGGCAGCTGTTCTCGCTGAAGGAAGTGGAGCCGCTGCTGGCGCAGATGGCGGCGGCGCTGGACGGGGCGCACCGCTTCGGGCCGCACTCGAACCTGAAGCCGGAGAACGTCTTCGTCCTGCCGGACATGCTGAAGGTGTCGGACTATGGGCTGGGGCTCGCGGTGCCGCACCTGCCCTTCGCGCAGGCGCAGAAGGGGCACCGGGCGGCGGCGTACATCGCCCCCGAGTACGTGAATGGCGCGGAGCTGGACACGCGCATGGATGTGTACTCGCTGGGCGTGCTGATGGGAGAGCTGGTGACGGGCCTCCTGCCGGAGGACGGCGGGGTGCCCGAGGTGTCGGTGCGGCATCCGGACCTGCCGCCCGCGTTCGAGTCCCTCTACCGGCGCGCGCTCAACGTGAACCCGCTGGCCCGTCCGAAGTCGGGCGGTGAGCTGCACGCGGAGTTCGCGGCGCTGGTGCAGCGGCACCCGGCCGCGGCGTCGAGGCAGCGCGCGGTGCCCGCGGCGGGCGCGCTGTCGCAGGCGGCGGTGGCCGCGCGCGCCGCGAGCAAGCCGCTGCCGCCGGTGCCCACGGGCATGTTGCCGGTGGCGAGCGCGCCCACGCCGGCCGCGCCCGTCCCCGCGGTGGAGGACGAGCCGCCTCCGGATGCGACGCAGCCGCTGGACGCGGCGACGCTGGCGGCCATCCTGGGGTCGAACGCGAAGGCGCTGGACTACATCACGGGGCCGGAGGCGCGCTCCGTGTCCGACGCGGCGACGCAGCAGGAGATGCGCGCGGTGGCGTCGCCAAGCCGCAAGGGCGCGGAAGCGGCCTCGACGCCGCGGCTCCCGGGGCAGGGGGCCGACGCGGCGACGCAGCAGGAGGTCCGCGCGGCCTCGCGCGCGCCGGATGAGCCGCGCGCCGCCCCGGCCAGGGCCGCCGAGCCGGTGATGCGCATCTTCGCGAAGGCGGAGGAGCCTTCGTTCCCGGCGGAGCCCCGTGGCGCCCGCTCCGCGGACGGCGCGTCCGAGGCGCGGTCCCAGGGCCGCGGCGGCGCGGATGCGGAGGTCCGCTCCAGCGGTCGCGGCGAGACCTCGTCTGGCGACCTCCGCTCCAATGGCCGTGGCGAGACCGCGTCTGGCGACCTCCGCTCCAATGGCCGTGGCGAGGCCGCGTCCGGCGATGCGCGCTCCAGTCGCGGTGAGGCGTCCTCGGGCGACCTCCGCTCCAACGGGCGCGGTGAAGCCGCTTCCGGCGAGGGGCGCTCGGGGCGCGGCGAGGCGTCCTCGGGCGATGCTCGCTCCAACGGTCGCGGTGAAGCCTCGGTGAGCGAAGGGCGCTCCGGTCGTGGCGGTGAGGCCTCCGACAGCCGCCCCAGCCATCGCAACGCGGAGGCCGCCAGCCGGGGCTCCGACGACGACGAGTCTTCGGCGTCTCGTTCCACCAGCCGCGGTGGCCGCGGCTCGCGGGCCTCGGGCGCGGCGCCGTCCGGGGGCTCTCGCGGGGCGGAGCCGTCCGGTCCTCGGGCCTCACGGGCCTCGGCGGCTCAGGGCGCGGGCCGCGCCTCCAGCGCTCACGGTGAGAGCTCCACGTCCACGGGCGGACGCTCCCGCAGGGGCGAGCCCCCTCCCGACGTGTCGGGGGTCCGCTCCGGAGTGCGCCGTCTGCCGCCCGAGACCTCCGGCCTGCACACGCTCCCCACGACTCGCGCCACGCAGGCGAAGCCGGCCCGCTCCGGCCCCAGCTCGATGGTGTGGATGGTCATCCTCGCGGTGGCCGGCGTCGTGCTGGGCGCGGGGGGGGGCTACCTCTACCTGCGCCTGCGCCAGGCCCAGGCCGCGAAGAACGGCCCCGCCCCCGTGACGCCCGCGCCGTCCGCCGCGACGGGCGGGCTCCTCGACACGATCCGCTGTCCGGACGGCATGCGGCCGGTGAGCGGCGGCAGCTTCAAGAAGGGCACGTCCCCGGAGGAGCTGGAGGGGGCCGGCGCCGCCGATGAGGTGCCCATGGACAGCGTCATGGTGGACTCGTTCTGCATCGACGAGTTCGAGTTCCCCAACCAGGCCGGCAAGAAGCCTCGCGTCAACGTGACGTGGCTCGCGGCGAAGACCGCCTGCGACGACCTCGGCAAGCGGCTGTGCTCGGAGGAGGAGTGGGAGAAGGCCTGCAAGGGCCCCGGCAACGCGCGCTTCTCCTCCGGTGAAGAGCAGGCCCAGGCGGCCTGCAACACCGGCGCGACGGGCGCGGCCGCCGCGCCCACCCTGGCGCCCGCCGGGGCCTTCCCGTCCTGCCGCTCCGCCTACGGCGTGGCGGACCTGTCCGGCAACGCCGCCGAGTGGACCGCCTCCAACTTCTCCAATACCGACGAGCGGCTCATCAAGGGTGGCGCCTTCGACACCCCCGGCGACACTGGCCGGTGCTCCGCGCGCCGCCGGAGCGGCCCCACGTCGAAGTTCGCGAACGTGGGCTTCCGCTGCTGCCAGAACGTGCCGCAATGACGACCCTCCGGAGGCTCGCGCTCCTCACGCTCCTCCTGCCCGCTGTCGCCCTCGCGCAGGCCTCGCAGCGCAGTCCTGCCCGGCCGCGCGTCGTGGCCGTGAAGTCCTCGAGCCTGGCGCCGTACGCCTCCTTCCTCGCCGGCTTCATGTCCGAGGTCCGCGCGGACGTCACCGAGCTGACCCTGGAGGAGAGCCCCACGGAGGCCGCGCGCGTCTTCAAGTCGCTGGCGGCGCAGAAGCCCGCGCTGGTGCTCGCGCTGGGCCCGCTGGCGGCCAACGCCGCGCGCCGCTCGCTGGGCGAGGGCATTCCCGTGCTCTTCGCCATGGTGCCGTACCACGAGAAGTACGGCCTGGAGGCGTCCAACGTCACCGGCATCGCGCTCACCAGCGACTTCGGGCCGGAGCTGGCCGCGCTCAAGGCCGTGGCTCCGGGCGCGAAGCGGGTGGGCATCCTGCACGACCCGCGCTCCTCGGCGGGCGCGGTGGCGCAGGCCCGCTCCGCTGGCTCGGCCCAGGGGCTCACCATCGTCCCGCTGGCCGTGGAGGCGCAGGAGCGGGTGGGCGAGGTGCTGGAGGGCGCGGCGGGGAAGGTCGACGGCCTCTTGATGGTTGCGGACAAGACCGTGGGCAACGCCTCCGTCGTCCAGGCGCTCATCGCCTTCAGCACCTCCCGCAAGGTGCCGCTGGTGGCGCTCACGGCCAGCCAGGTGAAGGAGGGGGCGACGCTGGCCCTCACGCCGGCCCCGGTGGCGCTCGGTCAGCAGGCAGGGCGGCTGGCGAACAGGATCCTCCTCGAGAAGGTCGACCCCGGCGCGCTGGCGGTGGCGCGGCCCGAAGGCCTGGACCTCTCGTTCAACCTCACCGCCGCGAAGAAGTCAGGTCCGTCCTGTGACGTCGCGCTGGAAGTGCTCCGGTTCGCGGCGCGCCGGGACTTTGCCGTGAAGGTCTACGAGTGATTCCACGCTACAGCCGTCCCGAAATGGCCGCCCTCTGGTCCGACGTCGCCCGCTACCGCCGCTGGCGCGACGTGGAGCTCGCCGCGCTGGAGGGCATGGTCGCGCAAGGCCTCGCCCCCAAGGACGCGCTGGAGGACTGCCTCGCCCGCGCCGGTGACTTCACCGAGGCGGACGCCGCGCGCATCGAGGAGATCGAACGCACCACCAAGCACGACGTCATCGCCTTCCTCACCTTCGTGGAGGAGCGCGTGGGGCCCAGCGCCCGCTGGCTGCACCTGGGCATGACGTCGTCGGACGTGCTGGACACGTCGCTGGGGCTCACCCTGCGCGACGCCCTGGACCTGCTGCTCAAGGGCCTGGACCGCGTGATGGCCGCGGTGGAGAAGCGCGCCTTCGAGCACAAGCACACGCTGCAGATGGGCCGCAGCCACGGCATCCACGCGGAGCCCATCACCTTCGGGCACAAGCTGGCCATCTGGTACGACGAGCTGCGCCGGGGCCGCGCGCGCCTGCTGCACGCGCGCGACACCATCGCCGTGGGCAAGATCTCCGGCGCGGTGGGCACGTTCGCGCACCTGCCGCCGTCGGTGGAGGAGCACGTCTGCCAGAAGCTGGGCCTCCAGCCCGCGCCCGCCTCCAGCCAGGTGGTGCAGCGCGACCGGCACGCGGAGTTCTTCACCGCCATCGCCCTGGTGGGCGCGAGCCTGGAGAAGTTCGCCGTGGAGATCCGCCACCTCCAGCGCACGGAGGTGCGCGAGGCGGAGGAGCCCTTCACGCCGGGACAGAAGGGCAGCAGCGCCATGCCGCACAAGCGCAACCCCATCCTGTCGGAGAACCTCACGGGCCTCGCGCGCCTGCTTCGCGGCTACGCGGTGAGCGCCATGGAGGACGTGGCGCTGTGGCACGAGCGGGACATCTCGCACTCGTCCGTGGAGCGCGTGATCGGGCCGGACGCCACCATCCTGCTGGACTTCATGCTCCACCGCTTCGCGGGCCTGGTGGAGAACATGCGCGTCTACCCGGAGCAGATGCGGAAGAACCTGGACCTGCTGGGCGGCGTGGTGAACTCGCAGCGCCTGCTCCTGGAGCTCGCGCGCAAGGGCATGGACCGGCAGGCCGCGTACGTCGTCGTCCAGCGCAACGCGATGAAGATGTTCGAGGAGGGCGTGGACTTCCGGCAGGCCCTGCTCAACGACGCGGACCTGCTCAAGATGATGACGCCCGAGGAGGTCTCCGACTGCTTCTCCCCGGGCTACCACACGCGCCAGATGGACGCGGTGTTCCAGCGCGTCTTCGGCCGCGCCAGCTAGCGCGGCCCCAGGGGCGAGGGGGCTAGAGGTAGCCCTTCGCCCGCAGGTGCCCCTCGATGCGGGAGTGCACGTCCCCGGGCGTCAGCGCGAGGGACGTGCCGGTGATGCGCTCGTAGGCGGCCACGTACTTGGTGGCCAGGTCCACGCGCACGTCGTCCGGGATGGCGGGCACCGCGCCGTGGCCGGAGAAGTTCCGCTCGCGGATGAGCCACTGGCGGATGTTCTCCTTGTCCAACATCTTCTGGTCCTCGCCCTTGGCGAAGCGTGACGCGTACTCGTCCGCCACCCAGTAGCGGCTGGAGTCCGGGGTGTGCATCTCGTCGATGACGTAGAGCTCGTCGCCGACCTTCCCGAACTCGTACTTCGTATCCACCAGGATGAGGCCGCGCGTGCGCGCCCACTTCTGGCCCTCGAGGAACAGGCCCCGGGCGGCCTCCGTGATGCGGGCCCAGTCGCGCGGCGTGGCCAGCCCTCGCGACAGGAGCTCCGCCTCGGAGATGGGCTCGTCGTGCTGGCCGTACTCGGCCTTGGTGGACGGCGTGAGGATGGGGGTCTCGAACGCGCTGTCCTTGCGCAGCCCTTCGGCGAAGGGGACGCCGTAGGCGGTGTGCGTGCCCTTCTCGTAGTCGCGCCACAGGCTGCCCGTGAGGTAGCCGCGCACCACCACCTCCACGGAGAAGGGCTGGCAGGCGCGGGCCACGGTGACGTTCGGGTCCGGCACGTCCAGCACGTGGTTGGGGACGATGTGCTTCGTGCGGTCGAACCAGAAGGCCGCCAGGCGGTTCAGCACCTCGCCCTTGAAGGGGATGGTGGTGAGCACGTGGTCGAACGCGGAGAGGCGGTCGCTCGTCACCAGGATGAGCGTGTCGCCCTTGCGGTACGTGTCGCGAACCTTGCCCTTGTAGGGCGTGCCGAGCGACGGCAGGTCCGTCTGACGAAGGGTGTGGGTGAGTTGCGCGTGGAGGGCGGAGGTGTTCACGTCGGAGGCGCCTCGCGGCCCCGGCCACTGACCGCCGGAAGGCGGCGGGAGCGGGGCCAGCTCATGAGGCGCGCGACTCTACTGGAGGCCCGCCGCCATGGAAGCAGGACCGTAGGCCGTGGCCAGATAGAGGAACGCCGGGTTGATCCGCAGGATACCGTCCACGTAGGCGACCGCGTACGGCGCGCCCGCGGCCCGGTCCACCCGCACCGCGCCCTCCGGCTGGATGTCCCACAGCGCCAGCAGCGTGCGCGCCACCAGCTCCGCGGCCTCGCGCTCCGACAGGCCCTGCAGGCTCTCCCGCCGGTCCTCCGGCCAACGGTCGCCCGTCCGCGCGTCGAAGACGAACTGCAGGCCGCTGCCCGCGTCCGGCGGCTGGAGCAGGTCCGCGCGCGCGTCGAAGCCCGGCGCCGCGACGAACTCGTTGCCCTGGATGATGGGGAAGAGCGCCACGCCCTGCGCGGACTGGCCGGCCTGTAGCTCCGACTGGCGCGCGATGTCCCGGAAGAGCTCCAGGCGGACGGACGGGGCCTCGAACTCCACCACCTCCGGCGTGCTGCTGAGCGCCTGCCGCGCCGTGAGCGAGGAGCGCACGGGCGCACCCGTGCCGTCACACGCGGTGGTGAGCAGTGACAGCGACAGGAGCAGGCCAGGGACCCAGCGACGCATCGGCGGGAATATACCGATCACGCGGACGCACCACCAGCTAAACTCGGGTGCATGCGTCCAGGTGCGGAGCTGACCGTCGTCCTTCATCAGACCCGTTCACCCGACAACCTGGGGGCTGTCTGCCGGGTCATGGCGAACTTCGGTTTTGAACGTCTCGTCCTCTCGGAGCCGGTGGTCCAGGACTTCAGCGCCGCGCAGAAGATGGCCGTGAAGGGGGGCCACATCCTCGCCGGCATGCGCGTCGCGCCGGACCTCCAGGCGGCCCTGGAGGACTGTGTGTATGTCGTGGGCACCACGTCGCGCACCCAGGTGGAGAAGCGCACGCCGCTGACGCCGGAGGACGCGGCGCGCCGGCTGGCGGAGGAGAGCACGCGGGGGCGGGTGGCGCTCCTGTTCGGTGGAGAGCAGCGCGGGCTGTCCGACGAGGACCTCACCCACTGCCAGGACCTGCTCGTCATCCCCACGTCGGAGGTGCAGCCGTCCATGAACCTGGCGCAGTCCTCCGCGGTGCTCCTGTACCTCTGCCACCGGCAGGGGCTGACGTCCGGGCCCGCGACGCCGCCGGAAGAGGAGGCCGGCGCGCGGCTGGGGACGCTCAACGCGCTGAGCGGGCGCATGCGCGCGGCGATGCTGGCGGCGGACTTCCTCAACCCGCAGGCGCCGGAGCACGTGCTGCATGAGCTGGAGCGGACGTTGATGCGCGCGCGGCTGACCCAGCGCGAGGCGGAGCTGTGGCTCAACGCCTTCAAGCACCTGGGCCGCGCGGTGGCGCCGGGGACCTCCCGCGGGTGAGGCGGAGGGCCGGCGCCACGCGAACAGCCGGGGCGACCTAGGCCGCCGCTTCCTTCTTGTAGGTCTCGGCGTAGTGCTTCTCGCACAGGCCGGCCTTGGGGCCGACCTTGGCGCGGCACTCCGGCTTGGAGCACACGCGGTAGCGCGAGTGGGGCAGCTCGCCCTGGCGCCACTTCTTGAAGTGGAAGAAGCAGTAGCTCTTGGCGCGGTAGGGGCGCTTGCAGCCCTCCACCGTGCACGCCTTCTTACCGCCGCCCTTGGCGGTGCGCGGCCAATGGGTGAGCTTCGTCGTCTGGGTGGCCTCGGCCATGGTACGGACTCTCCTGCGAAACGATGCTTGAAGACCCGCGGCGCCACCTGGGGGTGGATCCGCCACGATGTGAAGGCGCACGGTGTATCGCCGGGTTTCGCGGAACGCAAGGAGGCTGGAGGCCCGCCAGGGCCCTGGAGGCCCCGTCCGTCAGGGGGCGGCCAGGCCGTCCTCCCGCTCCCGGGGCCCGCCCGCGCGGCCGGGCCGGTCGCGGGGCACGGGGGACAGCAGGTCCTCCAGCACGGAGCGCGCCCCGGCGGCCCGCTCGCTCGGCGCGCCCCCCGAGGCCACCGTGGACGGCGGCGACTCCACGAAGGGCAGCTCCTCCAGCTTCACCTTCACCGTCAGCGGGCGGCCCAGCCGGCGCAATTGCAGCCGGACCTGCTGGCCCACGCCGCGCGCGGCCACCTGCCAGCGCAGCGTGTGCGCCCGCGCCACGGACAGCCGGTCCAGGTTCAGGATGATGTCGCCGGTGCGCAGGCCCGCGCGCGCCGCGGGGCCGTCCTCCACCACGTCCGTCACCACCACGCCCCGGCTGCGCGGGTTCAGGTTGAAGGCCTGCGCCACCTCCGGGGAGAAGTCCTGCACGCTGATGCCCATCCACCCGCGGCGCATGCGCCCGTGGGCCTTGAGCTGCGGAATCACCGTCTTCGCGATGTCGATGGGGATGGCGAACCCGATGCCCTGGCCGGACACGTTGACGGCGTTGGCCACCGCCACCACGTCGCCGTGCAGGTCCAGCACCGGCCCGCCGGAGTTGCCCGGGTTGATGGAGGCGTCCATCTGCAGGTAGTCGAAGTCGCCGTCGCGGCCGTTGGGCGTCACGTCCGTGCGGCCCACGTAGCTCACCACGCCCACCGTCACGGAGTGCGCCAGCCCGAACGGGTTGCCGATGACGACCACCCAGTCCGCGATGCCCACGTGGGACGCGGACGCCAGCTTCAGCACCGGCAGCTTCCGGGGCGCGTCCACCTTGAGGAGCGCGCAGTCCGTGCGCTCGTCCTCGCCCACCACCGTGGCGGGGAACTCCTCCACGTAGCCGTTCGCGCTGCGGATGGAGATGGTGACCTCCGAGGCCCCGTCCACCACGTGCGCGCTGGTCAGGATGTAGCCGTCCGGATGGATGATGAAACCGGAGCCGATGCCGCGCTGGGGCTCCTCGCCCGGGGGCACGTCCGCGCTGTCCTGGCGCGTGGTGATGGACACCACGGCCGGCATGGCCTTGCGGGCCACGTCGCTGATGTTCGAGTGCTGCCGGGAGACGGCGCGGTTCTGCGCCTCCAGCCACAGCCTCCCGGGCGGGCGGGCCCCGGCGCTGCCCGCTGTCCCCAGCGCGCACGCCAGCGCCGCCACCTTGATGCAGCCCCCGACCCGCTTCCAACCCATGGGCCCCGCCTTCCCACCACCGTCCAACCCGCTGCCCCGGCGCAACGTAGGCACGGGGGCGGGCGGGGGGAAGGGGGCGCCGGGCGATCAGCAACAGGCCCCGCGGTGGGGGGCCTACTTCTTCTTGGCGATGATGTTGTTGATGGCCGCCCGGTCCTCGGCGGTGATGCGCTCGCGCGGGCCCGCCGCGTTGGCGGACTTCTGGGACACGGCGCCCTTCGCGTCCTCCAGCGCGTCCTCCACGCTGCCCTTCACCTTGTCCAGCGTGGAAGGGTTCACCGACCGCTTCCAGGTGCGCTCCAGGTGGTCCAGCGGAGAGCGGCCGTCCACGTTGCCCCGCGCCAGGAAGACGCCCAGCCCCACCGCGCAGGTCGTCCAGACCAGGAACTTCAACACGCCCATGATTCACATCCTCCTACGTCATCTTACATCGGCGCGGAGCGACTGGCGAGTTTCCTGACCGGGGCCCGTGGCAGTCGCTGACAGGGGCCTTGTGGGCCCTTAAGGTCCACGCGCTTGCAGCCCGAAGAACTCATCAGGGCCGCCCAGACGCGGGCGGCGGGATTGGACGTGGGGCGCGGGGACGCGGCGCTGGAGCGCGTGCGGGCCCAGGCCTCCGCCTTGTTCGCGAAACTGCCGGAGCCCCCGGTGTACCGGCGGGCGGAGGACCCGTCGCGCAAGGCGGCCCAGGCGCTGCTGCCGGAGATGGAGTGGGTGCTGGCGGAGGCCTACGCGGTGGCGCGCGAGCCGGCGGTGTCGCCGCTGGTGGACCGGCTGGTGGCGGCCCTGGGCGCGCACGCGGAGGCGCTGGTGCACACCGCGGACGGCCGGCTGGAGGCGGCGGAGCTGGCGTGGCGCCGGGCCCAGGAGCTGGAGCGGGCGGCGCACCCCACGCGCCAGATGGTGGGGCAGCCCCCGAGGCCGCCGCCGGTGTTCGACAAGGGCACGGGGGTGTCCCGCTACGACCCGCGCAACGCGGCCCAGGCGACCGTGAAGCTGGTGTGCCCCAACACGGGCTGCAAGCGGATGGGGGACTACGCCTTCATCCCGACGCACGCGTACCACCGCTTCGTCTGCCCGGCGTGCCGGGTGCCCTTCCTGGCCTACTTCGGCGAGCTGAAGGGGCTGGAGGTGGAGCACCGGAGCAGCTCCAAGCGCTACCGCTTCACGGTGGACGAGGTGGGCAGCGCGGTCAGCACGCGCATCGACTTCGAGGAGGCGGGCGGGCAGGAGTTCCCGGCGGCCCGGCGCGACCTCCTGGCGTTCCTCTACACGGAGCAGCGGGAGCTGAAGGTCGTGGTGAACCTCACCAACGGCAAGCTGATGTGGGTGAGCCCCGCGTCCTCGTGCTTCGTGGCGACGGCGGCCTTCGGCGAGGGCGCGCCGGAGCTGGTGGCCTTCCGGGCCTTCCGCGACGACGTGCTCCGGAAGAGCCGGCTCGGTCAGGGGTTCATCGACGGGTACTATCACTGGGGTCCGCCGCTGGCGGCGTGGGTGGTGCGCCGGCCGCGGGTGCGGGCCGGGGTGCGCTGGGCCCTGACGCGGGTGCACGGCCGCCTGACACGGAAGGAACGCGGATGACACAGCAGGACGGGACGGAAGGCACGCCGCCGCCGCGCGCGCGCGGGGACAAGGCCAAGTCAGCGCTGTCGGTGGTGGCGGTGCTGGGGCTGGCGGCCCTGGCGTTCCTGGGCGTGCGCGAGGCGCAGCGGGCGCGGCTGGTCCCGGACGGGGCGGCGCCGCCGGCCTTCCAGCTGACGAAGCACGGGGGCGGCTCGCTGGCGCTGTCGGACCTGAAGGGGCGGGTGGTGATGCTCGACTTCTGGGCGACGTGGTGCCCGCCCTGCCGCGAGGAGATGCCCTACATGGTGAAGCTGGCCAAGGAGTACGAGTCCCAGGGGCTCGTCTTCGTGGCGGCCAGCCGGGACGATGGCGCGACGGCGCCGCAGGAGGTGGACTACTTCCTCCAGCGCTTCCAGCCGGAGCTGCGCCCGTACGTCGTGTACGCGGACGACACCGTGGCGCGGGCCTTCCAGGTGAACGCGCTTCCCACGCTCTACTTCCTGGACCGGGACGGCAAGGTCATCGACGCGCAGCGCGGCATGCTGTCCGAGGACGGCCTGCGCCGCCGCATCGAGCGCGCGCTCAAGCGCTAGAGTGGGGGCATGACCCTCTACGACGCGGACACGGTCGACGCGTGCTCCTGGCCTGACACGTCGCGGGCGCGGCTCGCGCGCGACTACTTCGTCCCGGTGATGAAGCGCGGCAGCACCGCCTTCCTCTCCGACCGCACCACCCTGCGGCTGGTGGCGATGGACGACCTGCGCATCCCGCTGGCCATCAACGAGGCGGAGTACGATAACTCCCCGCTGCACTCCACGTGGGTGCGCTACATCGGCCTGCCGGTGGCGGCCGTGACGGCGGAGGCGTACGGCGCGGCGCGCGCGGTGGTGATGCGCGGGGCCATGCGGACGCTGGGCGCGATGCTGAAGGCGGCGCGCATCGACAAGTGCGTCTACGTGGACCACTGGCTGGTGCTGCGCAACCTGCACGTGAGCCTGGACGAGGCGCAGGTGGAGCGCCTCACCGCCTTCCTGGTGGAGCGGTTCCCGGAGCACGCCATCGTGTTCCCCGCCATCAACCCGGCGAGCGCGTCGCCCCTGCTCAACACGCTGGCCGCGCGGGACTACGGCTTCGTCTACGCGGCGCACACGCGCATGACGCTGCCCACGCAGGACGTCAGCCGGCAGGTGCGGGAGAACCGGCGCCGCGACGGGCGGCTCCTGGAGGCCGCGGGCTACCGCATCGTGGATGGGCGGGAGCTGCCCGGCTGCGCGCCGCGGCTGCGGGAGCTGTACCGGTCGCTCAACGCGGACAAGTACCACTCCTCGCTCGACTTCACGGAGGAGCTCTTCGCGTGGACGCTGCGCGAGGGAGTCTTCCGGTACCAGCTCGCGGTGAAGGACGGGCGCGTGGATGGCTTCTACGCCACGCACGTCAGCGACGACGTCGTGTGGTCCCCCCTGTTCGGCTACGACCTGGCGCTGCCGCAGGAGCTGGGCCTGTACCGGGGGCTGGTGCACCGGCTCATGCAGGACGCGCTGGAGGTGGGGCTCACCATCGAGCTGGGGCCGGGCGCGGATCCGTTCAAGAGCCTGCGCGGCTCGCAGCCGGTGCCCCGCTGGAGCGCCTTCCACGTGAAGCACCTGTCGGGCTTCCGCCGGTACGCGTGGCGCACGCTCCAGCGCTACGTCAACGGCGGGGTGCGGCCGGCCGCGAACGCCATGCTGAAGAAGATCGACGGGGACGCCGCCGTCGGCTTCGGTCCGCTGACGCTGCCCTTCACGCCGCCCACGGGCCAGACGCCGCGCGACGCGGCCCGGGCGCTGCGCGAGCAGGTGGACGCGCTGGAGGCGGCGCTGGAGTCCGCGGCCCGGCTGGAGGGGGAGGCGCGGCTGCGTGCGCTTTCGCCGCTGTCGCAGACCCTGCACAACTGGCCGCAGCCCATGCCTCGCGTGGTGGGCCTGCGCGAGCGGCTGACGCGGCTGGAGCAGGAGGCTCGCCGCAAGCCCGCGCAGGCCCCGGTGCCCGCGAGCGTGCCCCCCGCGGACCAGGCCCGGCAGCTGCTCCAGGACGCGACGCGGTGGGGGGAGACGGTGCTCGTCGCCGCGCACCTGGGCGAGCTGCCGGCCCCGCACCTCAAGGCGCTGGTGGAGGCGCTGCGGCAGGCCGCGGGCAGCGTGGGCGTGGTGCTCACCGCCACGCGCGGCGACAAGGTGGTGCTGGTGACGGCCGCGAGCGACGCGCTCCGCGGCCAGGGCGTGGACGCGGGCCAGCTCATGGCCCAGGCGGCGCCCTGCGTGGAGGGCAAGGGCGGCGGCTCCCCGGAGGTGGCCTGGGGAGGCGGCTCGCGCGCGGACGGCATCGACGCGGCGCTCAGCGCGACCCGGCGCTTCGTGGAGGCGCGGCTCGCGGGGCCGGCGCCGTCCGGCGGCGTGGGCTGAGCGTCAGAGGACCTGGCGCACGGCCTCCTCCAGCTTCGCCTTCGGCACGGCGCCCACCACCTGCTTCACCACCTTCCCGTCCTTGAAGAAGAGCAGGGTGGGCATCGCCCGGACGCCGTACTGCTCGGGCGTGCGCGGGTGGTCATCCACGTTGAGCTTGGCCATCTTCATCCGGCCCTTGTACTCGGCGGCCAGTGCGTCGATGACCGGCGCGAGGACCCGGCACGGCGGGCACCAGGTGGCGGTGAAGTCCACCAGCACCGGCTCCTTCGCCTCCAGCACCTCGCGTTGGAACTCCGCGTCTCCCAGCTCGATGACGTCGCCAGCCATGTGCCCCATCCTCGCGTGAAGGGCGCGGGTCGCTTCCACGGCCGCGCCTCGTGTCCCCGGGATGTAGCCGCGCGCGGCGTCGCGGACGAGCGCCCCTGGCGGGACGCATTGTTCCGTCAGGAGCCCTCCTCCGCTTCCCATGGGAGCGCGGGGCCGCGCGTGGACAGCAGCTTCAGGAAGGCGCGCACCTTGGGGGGCAGCTGCCGGCGGCTCGGGTAGACCGCGTAGATGGGCAGGCCCGGGGGCGTGTCCGCCGCGAGCACCGGGACGAGCAGCCCCGCGCGCACGTCGTCCGCCACGAGCGAGGCCGCGAGCCGCACGACGCCCAGCCCCGCGCGCGCCGCGGCCTGCCCCGCGCGCTCGCTCGGCACGCGCAGCCGGCCCGTCACCGGCACGGTGCTCGCGGTCCGCCCCTCGCCGAAGAACCACACCTCGTCGGTGCCGGGCTCGGCCAGGAGGATGCACTCGTGCGTCGTCAGGGCTTCCGGCGTCCGGGGCGTGCCGTGGCGGCTGAGGTAGTGGGGGCTGGCGTAGTAGCCCGTGCGCAGGCGCCCGAGCCTGCGCGCCATCAGCGACGAGTCCGCGAGCGGCCCGGTGCGCAGCGCCAGGTCGTACTCCTCCGCGATGAGGTCCACGTGCGTCTGCGCGAGCGACACCTCCACGCGCAGCCGGGGCTCATGCAGGAGCAGCTCCGCGATGACGGGCGTGAGCAGCTCGCCCAGCAGTGACAGGGTGGCGATGCGCAGCGTGCCCTGGGGCGTGCCGCGCGACTCGCTCAGGGCCGCGTTCACCGCGCGGGCCTCGGCGACGAGCCGCGCGCAGTGCGCGTGGTACTCGCGGCCCGCTTCGGTGAGGCGGAGCCTGCGCGTGTTTCGCTCGAGCAGGCGGAGGCCCAGGCGCTCCTCCAGCGCGGCCAGCCGGCGGCTCACCGTGGACTTGCGCAGGCCCAGGCGCTCCGCCGCGGCGGTGATGCTGGCCGTCGCCACCACCTCCGTGAAGAGGAGCATGTCGTCCAGCAGGGGCGGTCTCGCGGCCACGAGGGCGAGCCTATGTCCCGGCCGCGAGGGGCGCGAGCCCTCCGTGGCCCTCCCGTCGGTCGTCGGCCGCGCCCGCGAGGAGCGTGGCCGCGCCGCGGGGGATGCCCCCCCGGCCCGACGCGCGGCAGGAGCCGTCGCCTGGGAGGCCCCTGGGAGGCGAGTGCCCGCCAGGCTGGCATCCGGTGGTGATGTCCGGAGGGGTTGGACAGAATCAGGCTGACGCACGTCCAGGATGGTCTTGAAGGCAGGGGAGGGAAGAGCACGCCATGTTTCGAATCGAGTCCGAGAAAGCGTTGCAGCGCGCGTTCCGCTCCAGGGATCGCAAGTACGTCGAGTTGCCCAAGGGCCTCCAGCTGCCGCTCTTCGTCCGGGACTACCTCTCGTGGGTGGATCTGTATGGGGTGCGCGTCTTCCTCGTGTTCGTCGCACCCGGGAGCAAGCAGCCCACGGGCATCGCCTTCCGCCGGGATCAGCAGGGCGACCCGACCCTGGCGCCCAAGTTCTGTGATTGGTGTCAGGCGCCCACGGGCGCGGAGGTGGGCCTGCTCACCACGGACGTCGACTCGAAGCGCCGCGTGGGCGTGAACGTCTGCCTGGACCTGCGCTGCGGTGAGCGGTTGGAGGCCCTCGCGGACCGCTCCGGTCGCAGCTCGCTGGACGAGAAGGCGCGGCTCATCGAACGCATGGCGCGCTTCGCGAGCGAGGCGCTGGAGCTGGAACCCGACGCGGAGGAGTGAGGAGGCGGGCCCTGGTGCCGGGCCCGCGCTCCCGCGTGTCATCGCCCTCGCAGGTGGCGGCGCAGTGGCTCCGCCACCGTGGAGGCGTGGGGCGCGCTGAGCATCGTGTAGTGGTCTCCGGGCACGTCGTAGGTGGTGACGGGGCCCGTGAGCCACGTGCTCCAGGCGGGGGCCTGGGGATCGCGCTGTCCCTCGGTGGCCCGGAAGAGCAGCGTGGGCCCCGAGTAGCCACCGGTGGGCACGTAGCAGCGCTGGGCTTCGTAGAGCCGCGTGTGCAGGGCCAGGAGCCGCTCGGCGCCCTCCAGGTCCAGCCCGAGGTTGCCTTCAGGCGTGTGCTGGAGCTGCTCCAGCACGTACGCGAGGCGCTCGCGTGCCTCCATGTGCCGCAGCCGCTCCAGGTCCAGGGACTGTTCTTGCCAGCGCAGGCCGAGCGTCCGTCCGAAGAGCGCCAGCAGGCCGAGCGGATCGGCCTCGGGCCGCGGCTGGGGCGTGGGCACGGTGGAGTCCATCAGGGCCAGCAGCTCCACCTGCTCACCCAGGGCCTGGAGCTGGCGCGCCAGCTCCAGGGCGATGAGCCCCCCGAGGGACCAGCCTCCCAGCAGGTACGGTCCCTGCGGCTGCACGGCACGAACCTGGGCGAGGTGGTCGCGCGCCAGCGCCTCGACAGAAGCGGGAGGAAGCGCGCCGCCCTCCAGGCCCGGCGCGGACAGCCCGTAGATGGGCCGGTCATTGCCCAACTGGCGGACGAGCTCGGAATAGCCCAGCACGCCGCCGCCACCGCCATGGACGAGGAAGAGGGGACGGACGCCCTCCGTGCCCGCCGCCAGTCGCACGAGGTCGGTGGGAAGCGGAGAGGTCT
The DNA here is from genome assembly GCF_041903675.1 of Corallococcus sp. RDP092CA. Lineage (NCBI taxonomy): Bacteria > Pseudomonadati > Myxococcota > Myxococcia > Myxococcales > Myxococcaceae > Corallococcus > Corallococcus sp. RDP092CA. Next base: position 179,961 of record NZ_JAYESI010000010.1, read on the forward strand.
CTTGCTGGAACCGCCGCGCCAGTTGCTCGACGGTGCCGTACTGGAAGAGGGCCGCCATGGGGAGCGAGTGCCCGGTGTGCGCGCGGATGGAGGCGATCAATCGCAGGGCCAGCAGGGAGTGACCGCCCAAGTCGAAGAAGTTGTCGGTGCCGCTGACGCGAGGCACGCACAGCACCTCCGCGAAGGCCCTGGCCAGCTGCTCTTCCAGTGGCGTGCGGGGCGCGATGTGGCTTCCGGATGGGGAGAGCCCAAGCGCGGGGAGGGCCTTGCGGTCCAGCTTGCCGTTGGAGGTGAGGGGCAGGGAGTCGAGGCGGCCCACGGCGGAGGGCACCATGTACTCGGGCAGTCGCTGCTGGAGGAAGGAGCGCAGCTCCGCCACGTCGAGCGACGCGGGAGCGACGACGTAGGCGATGAGCCGCTTGTCGCCGGGCATGTCCTCGCGGACCACGGCGACGGCTTCGCGGACGTCAGGATGGGAGCGCAGCGCGGCTTCGATTTCAGGCAGCTCGATGCGGAAGCCGCGCACCTTCACCTGCGCGTCCGCGCGGCCGAGGAACTCCAGCACGCCGTCCTCACGCCAACGCCCCAGGTTTCCGGTGCGGTAGAGGCGCGCGCCGGGAGTGGAGGAGAAAGCGTCGGGGACGAAGCGCTCGGCGGTGAGCGCGGGCTGGCCCACGTAGCCGCGAGCGAGTCCGTCACCGCCCACGTAGAGCTCACCCTGGACGCCCGGAGGAACGGGCTGGCCGGAGTCATTGAGCACGTACACCTGCGTGTTGCCGAGGGGCCGTCCCAGCGGGACGGAGGCGCCCACCTGAGAGGCATGCGTGAAGCGGTGGCTGGTGGCGAAGACGGTGGTCTCCGTGGGGCCATAGCCGGCGGTGACGGGGAGGCCCAGCTGCTCCAGTACGCGGCGCACGTGGGTGGCGGAGACGACGTCACCGCCGGTGAGCACCTGGCGCAGGGAGCGCAGCGCGGGCAGGTGAGAGTCCACCCACTGGGTGAAGAGGCCGGCGGTGAGCCAGAGCGTCGTCACGCCATGGCGCACGAGCACGCGCTCCAGCTCGTGCGGGTCGGCCGGCGGGTGAGAGGGGAAGACGGCCAGCTTCGCGCCATGAAGCAGGGCGCCCCAGACTTCGAGGGTGGAGGCGTCGAAGGCGATGGGGGCCATGAGGAGCAGCGTCTCGTCAGGCCCGAAGCGTGCGTAGTCGACGCCGAAGAGGGTGCGGAGGACGGCGGCGTGAGGAGTGCCGACGCCCTTGGGCCTGCCGGTGGAGCCGGAGGTGAAGTCGATGTAGGCGAGGCTCTGGGGCAGGGCGCTTCGGGTGGGGGAGTGGGTCGGCAGGGAGTCGAGGGACAGCTCCTCCAGCAGGACGGGCCGCAAGGCTTCGGAAGGAAGCCGGGGGAGCAGCGCGCGCGAGGTGAGGAGGACGTGGGGCCGGGAATCCTCCAGCATCGCGGCCAGACGGGGGCGGGGGTAGGCGGGGTCCAGGGGGACGTAGGCGGCGCCGGCCTTGAGGATGGCGAGGAGGGAGACGAGGAGCTCCAGGGAGCGCTCCAGGGCCACGGCGACGCGGGCGTCGGTGGAGACGCCGAGGGAGCGCAGGTGCCACGCGAGCTGATTGGCGCGCGCGTCCAGCTGGCGGTAGGTGAGGCGCGAGTCCTCGAACTCGACGGCGACCTTCTCGGGGAAGCGTGCCACCACCTGCGCGAAGACGTCCGGCAGGGTGGAGTCGCGCGGGTAGTCGGCCTTCGTCGCGTTCCACTCCACCAGCACCCGCTGGCGCTCTGCCTCCGTCAGCAGGGACACGGCATCCAGAGGGGCTTCGGGCCGGGCCACGAGCCCTTCCGCCAAGGCGCGGAAGTGCTCCGCCATGCGCGTGGCCGTGCGCGGCTCGAACAGGTCGGTGTTGTAGCCGAGCAACCCCGAGAACCCGTCGGAGGACTCCGTGAGGCTCAACTCCAGGTCGAACTTGGCGGTGGTGTCCTCCACGTCCAGCGCGCGCAGCGCCAGGGCGTCCGTGCGCGGTGACCGGGGGGCGGTGTCCTGGAGGGTGAACATCACCTGGAACAGCGGCGACCGGCTCGGATCGCGAGCAGGCTTCAGCTCCTCCACCAGCTTCTCGAACGGCAGGTCCTGGTGGGCGTAGGCCCCCAGCGATACCTCCTTCACCCGGCGCAGCAACTGGCGGAAGGAGTCGCGGCGGTCCACGTGGGCGCGCAGCACCAACGTGTTGACGAAGAACCCGACGAGCCCCTCCAACTCTTCATGCCCACGGCCCGCGATGGGGGAGCCGACGGCGAAGTCCTCCTGTCCCGAGTAGACGGCCAGCAGGGCCTGCCAGAGCGCGAGCAGCGCCATGAACGGCGTGACGACCTCCTGCTGGCAGAGGGCCTTGAGGCCCTGCGCGACCGTCCTCGACAGGACCACGGGCACCTGCGCGCCACGGTAGGTCTGCACGGCCGGGCGGGGCTTGTCCGTGGGCAGCTCCAGCGCATGCGGCACCCCGTCGAGCTGCTGCCTCCACCACCGCACCTGCTGCTCCAGCGCCTCGCCCTGGAGCCAGTCCTGCTGCCACGCGGCGTAGTCCGCGTACTGGAGCGGCAGCGGCCGCAAGGGCGAAGGCTGCCCCCGCGAGAACGCCGCGTGCAACGCTCCCAGCTCCTCGACGAGGACGCGGTTGGACCAACCGTCCGAGACGATGTGGTGCAACGTGACGAGCAGCACGTGCCGCTGCTCCGACAGGCACAGCAGCGTGGCACGCATCAGGGGCGCACGCGCCAGGTCGAAGGGCTTCCGCGCTTCCTCCAACGCCAGCCGACGGACCTCCGCGGCCTGCTCCGTCTCCGGCACGTGGCGCAGCTCCACCCGGGGCACGGTCAGCTCCGCGTGCGGATGCGGGTGCTGGACGGGCTCGCCGTCCTCACGGGCGTGGAACGTGGTGCGCAGGGCTTCGTGACGGTGGACGAGCTCCTGGAGGCTCCGCGACAGCGCCTCGGCGTTCAATGGGCCGTCGAGCTGCAAGGCGGCGGGGATGTTGTAGTGGACGCTGCCGGGTTCGAGCCTGTCGAGGAACCACAGGCGCTGCTGCGCGAAGGACAGCGGTAGCGGGCCGGTCCGGGGAACAGGCACCAGCGGAGGCTGCCGCGCGGCCTGCCGGAGCTTCGGGGCGCCCTCGATGCGCGAGGCGAGCGCCTCCACGGAAGGCGCTTCGAACAGCGCGCGCAGCGGCAGCTCCACGCCCGTCTCCTTGCGCACCCTCGACACCACCTGCGTGGCCAGCAGGGAGTGGCCGCCCAGCGCGAAGAAGTCGTCCTTCACGCCCACCCGCGGCGCTCGCAACACCTCCGCCCAGATGGCCGCCAGCTTCGCCTCCGCCTCCGTGCGCGGGGCCACGTACGGGTGCGTGGAGGCCGGGGCTTCTGGCTCCGGCAGCGCCTTGCGGTCCACCTTGCCGTTGGAGTTGAGCGGCAGGGCCTCCAGCACCACCACCGTCCCCGGCACCATGTACTCCGGTAGCTGCTGGCGCAGGTGGGCTCTCAGCGCCTTCGCTTCCAGCGTCGCGCCTGCCTTCGGCGCGACATACGCCACGAGGCGCTTCTCCGCGCCCTCGCCCCTCGCCACCACCACCGCGTCCTTCACCGACTCCTGGTGGCGCAGCGCGGACTCCACTTCGCCCAGCTCGATGCGGAAGCCGCGCACCTTCACCTGGAAGTCCACCCGGCCCAGGTACTCCAGCACGCCGTCCGCGCGGTACCTCACCCGGTCTCCCGTGCGGTACATGCGGCTGCCTTCAGGGCCGTACACCTCCGGCAGGAACTTCTCCGCCGTCAGCTCCGGCCTCAGCAGGTATCCGCGCGCCTGGCCTTCGCCCGCGAGGAACAGCTCTCCCGCCACCCCCACCGGCACTGGCTGGAGGTACTTGTCCAGCACGTACGCCCGCGTGTTGCTGAGCGGACGGCCGATGTTCGGCACCTCGTCGCGCCCCACCCGCGACCACGTCGAATATGTCGTGTCTTCCGACGGGCCATACAGGTTGTAGAGCTTCTTCACCGTCGGCAGCGCGTACACGGCCTTCGCCAGCGCCTCCGGCAGCGCTTCACCCGCGAGGTTGACCACCCGCACCGACGGCGGCACCGCCCCCAGCTTCAGCAGCTGCGCCATCGCGGACGGCACCGTGTTGAGCAGCGTGACCTCGGCGTCCGGCTTCGCCTCCGCCAGGGACAGGGCGTTGCGCACCACCACCACGCTGCCGCCCCTCACCAGCGGCGTGAACAGCTCGAACACGGACAGGTCGAAGTTCAGGCTCGTCGCCGCGAGCACCGCCTTCGTCTCCTCCTCCGTGAACGTCTCCGTGGCCCACGCCAGGAAGGCCGACGCGTTCCGGTGCGCCACCGCCACGCCCTTCGGGCGGCCCGTGCTCCCGGACGTGTAGATGAGGTACGCCACGTTCTCCGGATGCACCTGCACCGGAGGGGGAGTGGACGGCTCCCCTTGCAGGTCCGCGTCCGTGTCCAGGCACACCGCCTGTGCGGTGACGGCGGGCAGGAACTCCAGCAGGTGTGAGTGCACCACCAGGGCCGGGCCCTTCGCGTCCTCCAGCAGCCAGCCCAGGCGCTCCTTCGGGTAGCTCGGATCCAGCGGCACATACGCGCCGCCTGCCTTGAGGATGCCCAGCGTCCCCACCACCACGTCCGCCGTGCGCTCCACGCACAGGCCGACCCGCGACTCGGGGCCCACGCCCAGCTTGCGCAGCCGGTGGGCCAGCTGGTTCGCCCGGACCTCCAGTTGCTGGTACGTCAGCCGCTGCTCGTCGCTCACCACCGCGAGGGCGTCCGGCGTGCGGCGGACCTGCGCTTCGAAGAGGCGGGGAATCGTCGCGTCGCGCGGGTACTCCGCCCGCGTCTGGTTCCACGTCACCAGCACCTGCTGGCGCTCGGCCTCCGTGAGCAGGGGCAGCAGGCCCACGGCCTCGTCCGGCTTCGCCACCGCGCCCTCCAGCAGCACGCGCAGGTGCTCCGCCATCCGGGTGATGGTGGCGGCTTCGAACAGGTCCGTGCGGTAGCTCAGCGCGCCCTGGAGTCCCTGCGGTGTCGGGGCCAGCGCCAGCGTCAGGTCGAACTGGGTCGTCTGCTCCTCCTGCTCCAGGGGCAGCAGCCGCAGCGGTGCGGAGCCGCCGGGCAGCGACAGCGGCTGCGTCGGCGCGTTCTGCAGGGCGAGCAGGACCTGGAAGAGGGGCGAGTGGCTCAGGCTGCGCTGGGGCTGTAGCGCCTCCACCAGCTTCTCGAAGGGCGCGTCCTGATGCTCGTAGGCGGCGAGCGTGGTGGCGCGCACCTGGGCCAGCAGCTGGCGGAAGGGGGCCTTCGAGTCGACCTGGGTGCGCAGCACCAGCGTGTTGACGAAGAAGCCGATGAGCCCCTCCGTGTCCTCGCGCGTGCGGCCGGCGATGGGCGAGCCGAGGGGGATGTCCTCCTGTCCGGAGTAGCGCGAGAGCAGCACCTGCCACGCGGTCACCAGGCCCATGAAGAGCGTGGCGCCCTCGCGCTGGCACAGCGCCTGGAGGGCCTCCGACAGCGCGCCGGGCAGGCGCACGGGGACCTGCGCGCCCTGGTGGGACAGGACGCGCGGGCGCGGCTTGTCGGTGGGAAGCTCCAGCAGAGGAGGTGCTCCGGCGAGCTGGCGGCGCCAGTAGGCCAGGTGGTGCTCCAGGACCTCGTCCTTCAGCCAGTCGCGCTGCCACGCCGCGTAGTCCACGTACTGGACCGGCAGTGGCGCCAGCCGCGACGGCTGGCCCGAGACATGGGCGCCGTACAGCACGGACAGCTCGCGCACGAGCACGCCCATGGACCACCCGTCGGAGACGATGTGGTGCATGTTCAGCCACAGCACGTGCGCTCCATCGCCCAGGCGCAGCAGCGAGACGCGCAGCAGGGGCCCTCGCGTCAGGTCGAACGGGCGCCGCGCTTCTTCACGCAGGCGCTCCTCCAGGGCTTCACGGGAGGCCGCGCCCAGGTCCACCCGCTCCAGCGCGAAGGGCACCTCGGGGAGGATGACCTGCGTGGGCTCGCCCTCCTTCGAGACGAAGACGGTGCGCAGGGATTCGTGGCGGGCGATGAGCGCGGCGAAGGCCTGCTCCAGCGCGGCCACGTCCAGCGCGCCCTCCACGCGCAGGGCCAGGAAGATGTTGTAGGCGGCGCTGCCCGGCTCGAGCTGGTCGATGAGCCACAGCCGCTGCTGCGAGAACGACAGCGGCAGCGGGCCCGAGCGGGAGACGGGGACGAGGGGCGGCGCGGGAGGCAGGGCCACCACGCCGCGCATGCGCAGCTCCCGGAGGACCTCCCGGGCCCGGCGGAACGCCTCCGCCCACGTCAGCGTGTGGCCCTCGTGCTCGACGGCGACCGTGTCGGGGTGGCGCAGCGCCTGGGCCTGGAGGAGCCGGTGCAGGGAGGCCTCCTCCGCCGTGGCGGCGCCAGGCTCGCTCCAGGCGTGGACCAGGAGCCCGCGCTCCTCGAGCGTGAGCATGGGCAGCGCGGAGAGGCGGCGCTCCGGCGCGTGGAGGGCGCCGTCCAGCAGCACGCGCAGGTGGCCCACCATGCGGCTGGCGGTCGCGGTGTCGAAGAGGTCGGTGTTGTATTCGAGCAGGCCCTTCAGCCCGTCGGCGGTGTCGTTCAGCGCCAGGGTGAGGTCGAACTTCGCCGTGCCGCCCCGAGGCTCCAGCGGCTGGAGCTTCAGGCCCGTGCTCAGCGTCTCCGGCATGGGCGCGTTCTGGTACGCGAGCATCACCTGGAAGAGCGGCGGGCGGCGCGGGTCGCGCTCCGGCTTCAGCGCCTCCACCAGCTTCTCGAAGGGCACGTCCTGGTGTGCGTACGCGCCCAGGGCCACCTCGCGCACGCGGCCGAGCAGCGCGCGGAAGCTCGGGTCCCCGTCCAGCTTCGTGCGCAGCACCAGCGTGTTGACGAAGAAGCCGATGAGCCCCTCCGTCTCCGCCTGCGTGCGGCCCGCGATGGGCGAGCCCACGGAGACGTCTTCCTGCCCGGAGTAGCGCGACAGCAGCAGTTGGAACGCGGCCAGCACCACCATGGAGGGCGTGACGCCCTCGCTCCGGCAGAGCGCGTGCATCGCGTCCGACAGCTCGCGCGGGAACTGGAAGGGCACCACCGCGCCACGGAAGGTCTGCGTCGCGGGCCGGGGCCGGTCCGTGGGCAGGTCCAGGGCCTTCGGTGCTCCGTGGAGCTGCTGGCGCCACCAGTCGAGCTCGGACTCCAGCGCCGCGTCGCGCAGCCAGCCTCGCTGCCAGACGGCGAAGTCCGAGTACTGCACGGGCAGCGGCTTCAGGTGGGCGTCGCGGCCCTCGGCGTGGGCGGCGTACAGCGTGGTCAGCTCCTGGAGGAGCACGCCCATGGACCAGGCGTCGGAGATGACGTGGTGCATGGTGAGCAGCAGCAGGTGGTGCCGCGCGCTCATGCGCACCACGAGGACGCGCCACAGCGGACCGGCTTCCAGGTCGAAGACCTGTCGCGCCTCGTCGTCGAGGAGGGCGTCGAGCGCGCGCTCCGCGTCGGGCAGGGCGCTCAGGTCCATCCAGGCGGCGGGCAGCGTGGGTTCGGAGGCGATGACCTGGACGGGACCGGACGCCTGCTCACGGAAGGTGGTGCGCAGGGATTCATGGCGCAGGAGCAGGTCGCGCAGGCCGCGGGTGAGCGCGGGCACGTCGAGCGCCCCTTCGAGCCGCATGGCGAACGGGAGGTTGTACGCGGTGCTGTCGGGCTCCAGCTTCGCGAAGAACCAGAGTCGCTGCTGGGCGAAGGACAGCGGCAGGCCGCCGTCGCGAGGCACCGGCTTGAGCGCGGGCATCAGCGGCGCGGGGCGCACCGGTCCCTGGGACTCCAGGCGCCGGGCGATGGCCTCCACGGTGGGGGCCGCGAAGAAGTCCGCGATGGACAGCTCGGCCTGGAACGCGCGACGGATGCGCGAGAGGATCTGCGTGGCGCTGAGCGAGTTGCCGCCCAGGTCGAAGAAGTGATCCTCGGCGCCGATGGTGCCCGTCTGGAGGACCTCTTCCCAGAGCGTGGTGAGCAACCGCTCCGTGTCCGTGCGCGGAGGCCGTGTCCGTGCACGGGACTCGAAGGTGGAGGGCGCGGGGAGGGCCTTGCGGTCCAGCTTGCCGTTGGAGGTGAGGGGCAGGGAGTCGAGGCGGCCCACGGCGGAGGGCACCATGTGCTCGGGCAGTCGCTGCTGGAGGAAGGAGCGCAGCTCCGCCACGTCGAGCGACGCGGGAGCGACGACGTAGGCGACGAGCCGCTTGTCGCCGGGCACGTCCTCGCGGACCACGGCGACGGCTTCGCGGACGTCAGGGTGGGAGCGCAGCGCGGCTTCGATTTCAGGCAGCTCGATGCGGAAGCCGCGCACCTTCACCTGCGCATCCGCGCGGCCGAGGAACTCCAGCACGCCGTCCTCGCGCCAGCGGGCCATGTCACCGGTGCGGTAGAGGCGCGCGCCAGGAGTGGAGGAGAAAGCGTCGGGGACGAAGCGCTCGGCGGTGAGCGCGGGCTGGCCCACGTAGCCGCGAGCGAGTCCGTCACCGCCCACGTAGAGCTCACCCTGGACGCCCGGAGGAACGGGCTGGCCGGAGTCATTGAGCACGTACACCTGCGTGTTGCCGAGGGGCCGTCCCAGCGGGACGGAGGCGCCCACCTGAGAGGCATGCGTGAAGCGGTGGCTGGTGGCGAAGACGGTGGTCTCCGTGGGGCCATAGCCGGCGGTGACGGGGAGGCCCAGCTGCTCCAGTACGCGGCGCACGTGGGTGGCGGAGACGACGTCACCGCCGGTGAGCACCTGGCGCAGGGAGCGCAGCGCGGGCAGGTGAGAGTCCACCCACTGGGTGAAGAGGCCGGCGGTGAGCCAGAGCGTCGTCACGCCATGGCGCACGAGCACGCGCTCCAGCTCGTGCGGGTCGGCCGGCGGGTGAGAGGGGAAGACGGCCAGCTTCGCGCCATGAAGCAGGGCGCCCCAGACTTCGAGGGTGGAGGCGTCGAAGGCGACGGGGGCCATGAGGAGCAGCGTCTCGTCAGGCCCGAAGCGTGCGTAGTCGACGCCGAAGAGGGTGCGGAGGACGGCGGCGTGAGGAGTGCCGACGCCCTTGGGCCTGCCGGTGGAGCCGGAGGTGAAGTCGATGTAGGCGAGGCTCTGGGGCAGGGCGCTTCGGGTGGGGGAGTGGGTCGGCAGGGAGTCGAGGGACAGCTCCTCCAGCAGGACGGGCCGCAAGGCTTCGGAAGGAAGCCGGGGGAGCAGCGCGCGCGAGGTGAGGAGGACGTGGGGCCGGGAATCCTCCAGCATCGCGGCCAGACGGGGGCGGGGGTAGGCGGGGTCCAGGGGGACGTAGGCGGCGCCGGCCTTGAGGATGGCGAGGAGGGAGACGACGAGCTCCAGGGAGCGCTCCAGGGCCACGGCGACGCGGGCGTCGGTGGAGACGCCGAGGGAGCGCAGGTGCCACGCGAGCTGGTTGGCGCGCGCGTCCAGCTGGCGGTAGGTGAGGCGCGAGTCCTCGAACTCGACGGCGACCTTCTCCGGGAAGCGCGCCACCACCTGCGCGAAGACGTCCGGCAGGGTGGAGTCGCGCGGGTAGTCGGCCTTCGTCGCGTTCCACTCCACCAGCACCCGCTGGCGCAGCTCGTCCGTGAGGACCGCCACCGTGTCGCGTGGCTGCACGGCGGCGCGGGCCTCCCACTCGCGCGCGACGTCTTCCAGCGGAACCAGGGGCACGGGCCGCGCGCGGGCCTCCCGTGGCCTGGTCGGCGCCGGGGCCGGCTGCCCCTTGCCCGCGAGCGCATCGTCGATGAGGCGGGCCACGGCCTCCAGCGTGGGGGACTCGAACAGGCGCCGCAGGGGCAGCTCCACCGTGAAGGCCTGGCGGATCCGGCTGAGCGCCTGGGTCGCCAGCAGCGAATGGCCCCCCAGGTCGAAGAAGTGATCATTCGCCCCGACGCGCGCCACGCCGAGCAGCTCCTGCCACAGCCCCGCCAGACGCTGCTCGGTGGGGGTGCGTGGCGCCACGTACTCCCGGGGATCGCTTCCCGCCAGGTCCGGAGCAGGCAGTGCCTTGCGGTCCACCTTGCCGTTGGTCGTGAGCGGGAGCGCGGGCAGCACCACCACGGCGGACGGCACCATGTACTCGGGCAGGGCGTCCTTGAGGGCCGCCCGCAGCTCGGAGTGGGGGGCGGCGGCCCCGTCGCGAAGCACGACGTAGCCCACCAGCCGCTTGCCGCCGGGGCCGTCCTCGCGCGCGACCACCACGGCGTCCCGCACCGGGGGCAGCTTCGCGAGCGCGGCTTCGACTTCACCCAGCTCGATGCGGAAGCCGCGCACCTTCACCTGCGCGTCCGCGCGGCCCACGAACTCCAGCGTGCCGTCCTCGCGCCAGCGCACCACGTCGCCCGTGCGGTACAGCCGGGCCCCCGCCTCTCCGGAGAAGGCATCCGGCACGAAGCGCTCGGCCGTGAGCGCGGGCCGGCCCGCGTAGCCTCGCGCCACGCCCACGCCGCCCAGGTGCAGCTCGCCCTTCACGCCCACGGGCACGAGCCCGCCCCGGGCGTCCAGCACGTATGCGCGCACGTTCGCCAGCGGCCGGCCAATGGAGGGCACGCGCCCATCCGCCGTGCACTCGGTGAGCGTGGCCATCACGGTGGCCTCCGTGGGGCCATACGTATTGAGGAACGTGCGGCCCGGCGCCCACCGCGCCACCACCTCCGGAGGCAGCGCCTCGCCGCCCGAGATGACGGTCCGCAGCGCGGGCAGGTCCTCCGGGGCCGTGGCCGCGAGCGTCGCGGGCGTGAGGCTGATGACGGTCAGGGCCTCGTCGCGCAGCAGCTTGCGCAGCGGCTCGCCGGGCATCAGGTCCTCCAGCGGCGCCAGCACCAGCGTCGCGCCGCTGCACAGCGTGGTGAAGATCTCCTCCACCGACAGGTCGAACGACAGGCTGGCGAACTGGAGCACGCGGCTGCCCGGCCCGATGCCGTAGGCCGTGGCCTCATGCGCGACCAGGTTGCAGACGCCCCGGTGCTCGATGGCGGTCCCCTTGGGCGTGCCCGTGCTGCCGGAGGTGTAGAGCACATACGCCAGGTTCCGGGCACCCACGCCGGAGACAGGCGCCAGCACGTGCTCCCGCGCGAGCCCCTCCCGCTCCGTATCCAGGCACAGCGCCCGGGCGCGAGCGCCTTCGGGGAAGCGCTCCAGCAGCGGGGCCTGCGTCACCAGCACCGTGGCGGCGCTGTCCTCCAGCATGAAGGCCAGCCGCTCCCGCGGCAGCATCGGATCCACGGGCACCCACGCACCGCCCGCCTTGAGGATGCCGAGCAGCCCCACGGCGACCTCCAGCGAGCGCTCCACGCTCAGGGCCACGCGGACCTCCGGCCCCACGCCCCGGCGGCGCAGCGCGTGCGCGAGCTGGTTGGCGCGCGCGTCCAGCTGCGCGTACGTGAGCGTCCGGCCCTGGAACCGGACGGCCACGGCGTCAGGGGTCCGCTGCGCCTGCGCCTCGAAGAGCGTGTGCAGGCAGCGGTCCTCCGGGAAGGGCGCGGCGCCTCCGGCCCACTCGCGCTGGAGCCGCAGCGTTTCGGCCGCGTCCATCAGCGGCAGCGCGAAGACGCTCCTGCTCGGCTCCGCGACCGCGCCCTCCAGCAACGTGCGCAGGTGCGCGAGCAGCCGGTGCAGGGTGCCGGGGTCGAAGAGGTCCGTGTTGTACTCCGCCGTGAGGCGCAGGCCCTGCGGCACCTCCATGGCGATGAGCGACAGGTCCGTCTTGCTGGTGCGGTTGTCCACCGGCTCCGCGTCCAGGACGAGCCCCGGCAGCCGCAGCGGCGGCAGGGGCGCGTTCTGTAGCGTCAGCGCGACCTGGAAGAGCGGGTTCACGCTCAGCTGGCGCTCCGGCTTCAGCGCGTCCACCAGCTTCTCGAAGGGCACGTCCTGGTGCGCGTAGGCCTCCAGCGTCGTCTCCCGCACGCGGCCGAGCAGCGCGCGGAAGGACGGCTGCCCGGACAGGTCCGTGCGGAAGGCCAGGTAGTTGGTGAACAGGCCGATGAGCCCCTCCAGCTCCGCGCGGCCACGGCCGGCCACGGAGGTGCCCACCACCACGTCCTGCTGGCCGCTGTAGCGCGACAGCAGCACCTGGAAGCCCGCCAGCAGCACGCCGAACAGGGTGTTGCCCTCCGCCAGCGCGAGCGCCTTGAGCGACTCCACGAGCGCGACGGGCAGCACCGCGTGGAGGCGCGCGCCGCGCCCGGAGAGGACCGCCGGACGGGGCCGGTCGGTGGGCAGCTCCAGCACCGCGTCCGGATCCAACCGGCCGCGCCAGAAGGCCAGGTGCGACTCCAGCACCTCGCCTCGCAGGAACTCGCGCTGCCAGCCGGCATAGTCCGCGTACTGCATGGGCAGCGGCGCCAGCGGCGAAGGCTTCCCGTCCGCGAGCGCCGGGTACAGCGCGCTCAGCTCGCGCACCAGCACGCCCATGGACCAGCCGTCCGTGATGATGTGGTGCAGCTTGAGCAGCAGCACGTGCTCCAGCGTGTCCAGGCGGTACAGCACGGTCCGCAGCAGCGGCCCCTTCTCCAGGTCGAAGGGCTGGCGCGCCTCGTCCGTGATGAGCCGCAGGGCCTCGGCCTCACGCTCCGCGGCGGGCAGCGCTCGCAGGTCCACCAGGGGCAGCGTCAGCTCCAGCGCGGGCGCGATGTGCTGCAGCGGCCGGCCATCCTGTTCGATGAAGGTGGTGCGCAGCGGCGCGTGACGCCGCACCAGCGCCTGGAGGCTGGCGTGCAACACCGCCACGTCGAGCACGCCCGAGAACCGCACGCGCACCGGGATGTTGAAGGCGGCGCTGCCCGGGCTCAGGCGGTCCTGGAACCACATGCGCTCCTGGCTGAAGGACACCGGCGCGTGCGTGGGGCGGACCTTGCCTCGCAGCAGCTCCGCCAGCCGCGCCCGCTTCTGCTCCGAGGTCAGCCCCGCGCCGTTACCTTCCGCTTCAAATGTCCTCATGCTTCGAGAATATCCGGTCAGAACGGGTCACTGGGTAAAAGTGACCCACGACGATATTCCCGAAAATTTCGACGCAATGCGCACGACCGGACAGGTCGTGTGGAAGAGGACGAGGACGAGCGGGCAGCGCGCGCTGCTCCGGTCCTCCCCCGACTCGCGGAAGAAACAAAGCCGGTGGATGGGGACGGCCCGAGGGCAGGCCGTCCCCCCGGCCCGGGCTACTTCTTGCCGGCGGGCTTGCCCGCGTCCGGCGCGGGAGGCGCGCCGGGGCCCGGGACGGGCTCGGTGCCGGGCGGAGGCGGCTGGCCGTGGGGCACCACCGTCTCCTTCGGGCCGGTCTCGATCTCCGACCTCACCAGCTTGAAGTCCACGCGCCGGTTCTTCGCGCGGCCCAGGGCGGTGTCGTTGCTGGCGATGGGCCGGTCGAACCCGAAGCCCTCGGAGGTGAGGCGCTTGCGGTCGATGCCCTTCTTCACCAGGTAGTCGAGCACCGACTTCGCGCGCCGGTTGGACAGGTCCATGTTGAGCGCGCGCGAGCCCTTGTTGTCCGTGTGCCCTTCAATCTGCACCGGCCCCAGCGTGGGGTTCTTGTTGAGCACCGTCGATACCTCGTCCAGCAGCGGGTACGACTGCTTCTGGATGACCGCGGAGCCCGTCTCGAAGAGGATGTTGCCCTTGATGCGGATGCGGTCGGACTCCACCACCACGTAGGGCGGGGCGTCATACGGGCAGCCGTTGTTCTCCGGCGGGCCGGCCACGTCGGGGCAGTCGTCCTCGCCGTCCGGAATCTCGTCGAAGTCCGTGTCCGGGCAGCCGTCGAAGTCCTTCGGGCCGGGCACCAGGGGGCACTTGTCCAGCGGGTCGATGACGCCGTCGCCGTCGGTGTCCTTGTCCGGGGCCACCGGGCAGCCCTTGCTCTCCTTCGGGCCGGGCTTGTTGGGGCACGCGTCGTCGCCGTCCGCCACGCCGTCGCCGTCGTTGTCCGGATCCGGGCAGCCGTCCTCGTCCTCGAAGCCGTCCTTGTCCTCGGGCAGGGTGGGGCAGCGGTCGCGCACGTCGGGCACGCCGTCGCCGTCCGAGTCCGGGCCCTCGTCCTTGAAGGTCTTGTCGTAGCGCACGGCCAGCATGACCCGCAGGGCCTCGCGGCCGTAGCCGGTGGTGACGTTGAGGCCGCGGCCCACGTCCAGCTCCACGCCCCAGTCGCCCCAGACCTTCGCGCGCGCGCCCACCAGCAGCTCCCACGGCGACTTGAGCGAGTCCGCCTGGTCGAAGTTGAAGGGGCGCGCCAGCGGCGTGCGCAGGTGCATCTCCGCGGTGGCCTTCACCTCGCGCAGCCGGTGGAGGTCCGGCAGGTCCACGATGCCGCCCGCGCCCAGCGTCAGCTCGTCATCCACGCGCAGGTTGAGGTACTGCGCGGCGGGGCGCACCAGCACGCCCGCGTTGCCCAGCACGCGCACCGGCCCCAGCTTCTTCTCCACCGCCAGGCGGGGGGCCACCACCACGCCGCGCTCACCCGTGAAGCTCTGCGCGCTGCCGGTGGGCAGCCGCACCTCCGCCACCAGCGCGAGCCCCACCGGGAAGCGGTCCGGGTTCAGCAGGCTCACGCGCGGCAGCACGCGGATGTCGCCCAGCGTGGTGCTGCTGACGCCCGCGGCGCCGGGGAAGTCCGGCGAGTTCAGCGCGTCCCCCAGGAGCGCGAAGTGGTCGCCCTGCACCAGCGTGACGGGCAGGTCCACGCCCAGCTCCAACCGCTCCAGCAACTGGTAGGAGAACAGCAGGTGCGCGTCCAGCCGGTACGGCAGCAGGTTCCCCAGCTTCTCGTCACCCAGCTTCAGCGAGAGGATGCGCCAGTTGAAGTCCAGGAGCAGCGCGCCCCGGTAGCTGCCCACCGGCTCCACGGTGGCGCCTTCCAGGCCGATGCCGCTGGACTGCGCGGCCGTTGGCTTCACCGGGACGGCGTCGAAGCCTCGGGAGAATGGGTCGGGCTGGGCGTGGGCCGCTGCCGTGGTGAGCAGCAGGCCCACGACCGCGAGTCGCAGGGCCGCGCCGCACGCGGACCGGCTCCACCAAGGTACGGAGTCGGGGCATTGCATCCTGAGGCTCTTAGCACCCACCTCCCCCCGCCGGAAGAAAACCCCCACCCTCCTCCTGCGAGCTACAGCCTCATGCCATTTCTACAAATGCAAGGCCCGTGGCTTTGTTTCATCCCATGTTGTTTACGCCACATTTCGAGTGGCGCCTCCGGGTGTCGCCGCGGGCGGGGGCGTGCGAGAAGCAGGGCCATGAAACAGTGGCTCCTGTGGGGATGTGTCCTGGTGGCGGGCTGTGGCGCCCGCGAGGCGAACACGCGGCGTGACGCGTTGCCCTCCGCGCCCGCGAACACGGTGGTCTTCGAGGGGAGCTGTGACGCGTCCGGCGCGGTGGAGCTGGGGCGGGGCCTGTTTGTCGTCGCGGACGACGAGGACAACATCCTGCGCGTCTACGATGCGCGCAAGGGAGGCCGTCCGCTGCGGACGGTGGACCTGTCGCCGTCGCTCGAGCTGCCGGTGAAGAAGAAGCCGCCGGAGACGGACATCGAGGCGGGCTCGCGGCTGGGCAACCTGGCCTTCTGGCTCACGTCGCACGGCCGGAACAGCTCCGGCAAGAAGCAGCCCGCGCGCCTGCGCTTCTTCGCCACGGGGGTGGAGGACCCGGAGCACATGCAGCTCGTCGGGCAGCCGTACCCGCGGCTGTTGGAGGACCTGCTCGCGGAACCACGGCTTGCGCCCTACGGGCTCGCGCGGGCGGAGCCGCTGCCGCCCAAGGAGCCCGGGGGGCTCAACATCGAAGGCCTGACGGCGATGCTGGACGCGCCCGGGATGTGGATTGGCTTCCGGAGCCCGCTGACCGGGGGCAAGGCGCTGGTGGTGCCGCTCTTGAACCCCGAGGCCGTGGTGCGCGATGGCGCGGCCGCGCGCTTCGGCGAGCCCCGGCTGTTGGACCTGGGCGGGCTGGGCATCCGCTCGCTGTCGTCGTGGCGGGGGCGCTACCTCATCATGGCGGGGGCGACCCGCTCCGAGGCGAAGTCGCGGCTCTTCAGCTGGAGGGGCGGCGACGACGCGCCGGTGCCGGTGACGTCGGTGGACCTGTCGAGCGTGAACCCGGAGGCGTTCTTCACGCCCGACACGTCGGACGACATCCTGCTGCTCAGCGACGACGGCACCGTGCTGGTGGACGGCGTCGAGTGCAAGCGCCAGAAGGACCCGGCGCTCAAGCGCTTTCGCGGCGTGTGGACGGCGTTGCCGGAGAGCCCCTGAGCGCCGGAGGGAGCGCGGACGTCAGCGCTCCATGAACTCCGCCGCCGGGACGACCTGGATGGCGTCCGGGCGCACCGGCAGCTTCTGCTGGATGAGGGTCTCATCCCGCTTGAGCAGCTCCGGCGACTTGGGCGACGCGTAGGTGATGGGCGACGGCGCGCCGGACTTCAGCTGCTGCGCCAGCCCCCGCGCGTCCTCCGTGACGTACACGAACGCCAGCTTCTCCGGCTGGAGCTGCCGGCGCACGGCGGCCTGCACGGAGTCCGGCGTCATCGTCTTCAGCGCCTCGCGGTACGCGTCCAGGAAGTCCGGCGTGCCGTAGTAGAGCGAGTCGATGGCGTAGCCCAGCCGGCGCTGATCCGTCTGCTCCCACAGGCGCGTGTAGCCCTGGAGGAAGCCGCGCACCAGGTCGAAGCGCTCCTGCGAGAGGGGCTCCTTCGACATCCTCTCCAGGAAGTACACCGCGCCGCGCGTGGCGAACACGCTGTTGGCGGGCACCACGGGCCGCAGCCAGACGGAGATGTCCTGCTGCGTGCGCACCAGGTTGGTGCGGTTGAAGGTGCCGTTGCCCCGGTCCTCGATGAAGTGCTCGGCGTAGGCGTAGTCGCCGTAGTTGAGGCCGCGCTGCTCGCGCAGCTCGTTGAAGAGCACGCCGATGAACTGGCGGTGCTCGCCCAGGTTGGACAGCGCGAACGCCACGGGGAAGAAGTCCGGGTCCCCGCGGCGCAGCGGCGTGACGAAGCCCATGCTCACGGCGGTGGAGAGCGCGGGCTTCTGGAGGATGAGCGCGCGCCCCGCGGACGGGGGCACGGTGGGCAGCTCCACCCGGGGCGCGCCCGTGGCGGGCAGCGCGCCCAGGCGCGAGGTGACGGTCTGCTGGAGCGTCGCGTCCACTGGGCCCGCGAGCCCGATGACGAGCCGGTCCTGCGTGAAGACGCGGCGCGCGTGGGCCTGCACGTCCTCCAGCGTGAGGGACTGGAGCCCCTGCACGGTGCCGCCGGTGAAGTGGGCGTAGGGGTGCCCCGCGTAGAGCAGCGCGTCCAGGCCCACCTTGCCGAGCGTCTCGTCGTCCTCGCTGCGCAGGCCGTTGCGCACGGCATTGAGCGCGTTGGCGCGCAGGCGCTCGAACTCCGCGGGGTCGAAGCGCGGTGCGAGCAGCGTGTCCGTGAAGATCTCCAGGAACGCGGGCAGGTAGTCCTGGTGGACGCGGCCGGAGAGGGTGGTCATCTCCTTGTCGGTGAAGACCTTGAGCTCGGCGGCCATGGGGTAGAGCGCTTCCAGCAGCTGCGCGGCGGTGAGCTGCTGCGTGCCGCCCTCCGCCATCAGCTTCGCGGTGAGGGCGGTGAGGCCCTCCTTGCCCTTCGGGTCGTCGATGGAGCCCGTGTGGAAGACGAGCCGCAGGCTGACGAGCGGCGTCTCCGGCCGGGCCTGCACCACGAGCTGCATCGGCTGCGGCTGCTTCAGCGGCACCGCGGTCACGGCGCCCGGCTCCGGCTGCTGCTGCGGCGGCTCAGCGGGCGGGGGCCGCGGCGGGCTCTCGGGAGGGGGCTTCGGGGTGGAGGCGCAGCCGGCGAGCGACAGCGCGGCGGCGAGGAGGAGCGACACGGTGGCGCGGGTCTTCATCACGGCGTCCCTCCGGCGGCGGAGACCTTGGGGGTGAGGGTGAGGACGGTGAGGTTCGTGTCCCGGAGGTACTTCCGGGCGAACAGGGTGAGCTGCTGGGGCGTGACGGTGCCCAGGAGCTTCAGGTAGCTGGCGAGCGCGTCGGGGCGGCCCATCACGCCCGCGTAGAGGGCCAGGTCGATGGCCACGTCGCGCGGCGTCTCCAGGTCCATCAGCAGGCCGTAGCGCAGGTGGTCCTGGATGGCCTTCACGCGCGCGGCGTCCACCTTGCCGTCGGCCAGGGCCTTCACCTCGCGGCGCAGCACGGCGTCCACGTCGGCGCGGTCCTTCTCGTCCTGGAGGGTGACGTCGATGGGGAAGAGGTACGGGTCGCGGTGGGGCGTGGTGTAGACGCTCATCGACTCCACGGACTGCTTCTCCAGCACCAGCTCCTTGTACGCGGGGCTGGTGTCGCCCACGAGGTACTCGGCGAGGATGGCCTGGATGGAGGCGTCGGGCGTGTCCGCGCGGGCGGCGGGCGTGTGCCACGCGAGCACGTGGCGCGGCTGCGTGGGCTGCGGCCAGTCCACGTGGACGGCTCGCGGCTTCGTCTGCGCGGGCTCGGTGGGGATGGTGACGGTGGCGGGCTTGCGCCGCCAGGCGCCGTAGGCCTTCGTCACCTGCGAGACGACCTGCGCGTCGTCGAAGTCACCGACGATGAAGAGGGTGGTGTTGGCGGGCGTGTACCAGCGCTCGAAGAACGAGCGGCTGTACGCATACGCCTGGGGCATCGCCTGGATGTCGTCGTAGAAGCCGAGCGTGGTGTGCTGGTACGTGTGGCGGGTGAAGGCCGTCTTCGCCAGGGCCTCCTCCAGCTTGAGGTCCGGCCCCGCGGCGTTCTTGTGGTACTCGCCGAGGACGGCGAGCGCCTCCGTCTGGAAGGACGGCTCGGAGTACTCCAGGTTCTGGAAGCGGTCCGCCTCCAGGGCGATGAGCTTCTCCAGGCCGGCGGTGGGGCCGTACACCTGGTACACGGTGATGTCGTCGGTGGTGAAGGCGTTGTCGTCGAAGCCGTAGCCGCCGAGGAGGCGCTCGCGCTGGCCCTCGGGGTTCGCCTTCGTCCCCTTGAACATCATGTGCTCGAAGAAGTGGGCGAAGCCGGTGCGCCCGGGCTCCACCTCGTTGCGCGAGCCCACGCGCACCGCGGTGACGTACGCGACGATGCCGGGCGAGTTGAACGGCACGCGCACCACGGTGAGGCCGTTGGGCAGGCGCGTGGTGTGGAGGGTGTAGGGGAAGAAGCGGGAGGCGTCTGGAGGCTGCTGCGCCGACGCCGGCAGCGCCGGTATCAGGAGCAGCAGCAGCAGGGGCAACAGGCGGCGCATGCGCGGACCCTTTCGGTGCCGGGACGCGCCCATCGCCTGGAGCGGACGGTCCCGAGGGGAGCGCGGGACCTTACGCCGGAGGTCGTCCGGGTGGGGGTGGCTTTCTGCCGGCGCCTGTCGTCTGTGCGCCAGTGCCGGGCCTCACACGGTGATGACGATCTTCCCGAAGTGGCCGCCGGACTCCAGGTACTGGAGGGCCTCGCGCGCCTGGGCGAAGGGGAACACGCGGTCGATGACGGGCCGGGTCTTCTCCTGGGACATGGCCTCGAGCATGTCCTCGAACATCTCGCGGCTGCCCACGTAGGTGCTGACGACGCGCAGGCCCTTGTTGCCGATGGCGGCGGGGTCCGGCTTGCCGGGGGCGCCGGTGAGCAGGCCGATGAGCGCGATGTGGCCGCCCTCCCGGGTGGCCGCGACGGAGCGGGGCAGCGTGCCCGCGCCGCCCACCTCCAGCACGTGGTCCACGCCCTGGTTGCCGGTGAGGGTGTGCACCTCCAGCTCCCAGTCCGGCCGCTGGCGGTAGTTGATGAGCCCCTGCGCGCCCAGCGCCTTCGCGCGCTGGAGCTTGGCGTCCTGGCTGGAGGTGATGATGACGCGCGCGCCGAGGAGGCGGGCGAACTGGAGCGCGAAGATGGACACGCCGCCGGTGCCCTGCGCGAGCACGGTCTGCCCCCGCTTGAGGCCGCCCTGGGGGACGAGCGCGTTCCAGGCGGTGACCGCGGAGCAGGGGAGGGTGGCGCCCTCCTCGTAGGACAGCCAGTCCGGGAGGAGCACGAGCCCTTCGGCGTCCACGCAGACGTACTCCGCCAGGACGCCGGGGATGCTGCCGCCGAGCGCGTGGGCGACCTTCTCCGGGGTGCGCTCACCGTCGGTCCAGACCTGGAAGAAGGTGGGGGCGACGCGGTCGCCGGGCTTCACGCGGGTGACGCCGGCGCCCACGGCGACGACCTGACCGGCGCCGTCGGAGCATGGGATGAGGGGGAGCTTGAGGCCGGGGTAGGTGCCGCGGGCGATGATGAGGTCGCGGTAGTTGAGGGAGACGGCGTGGATGCGGACGAGCGCCTGGCCGGGGCCCGGTTGGGGCTGGGGCAGCTCCGCGAGGGTCCAACTGGAGGAGCCGGTGGGGGTCTGGAGCGCGTAGGCCTGCATGGAGGGGTCTCCGGTGGGGGCTGCCCGAGGGGCAGGCAGGGGAGGGGATGTCGCCGCCGCGACCGTCGGGACCTCAGGAGGATTGACGGAGGGCGTTCAGCGGTTAATGTAGGTCGAGTGCGGAGCCGTTGGGGCCGCATGACGTACATCGACCGGGGGCGACCTGGCTTCGACGGGGGCAATGACGTTCGAGACGCGTGCCGAGCTTGTTGGGTGCTCGTAAAACTGCCGACAACAACACAAAAGCCAACGACAACGTTGAGCTCGCGCTGGCTGCCTAACTAGCAGTCTCTAGTGCGCGGTCCCCCTGCTCTCGGTCCGTGGGGTAGGGACAGGCCGTCATAATGCGGACTGGCCGCCAAGGGTGCCTGGGCCCGAGGTGGCGAGACCTTTCCAGGACCGGCATCGGGTATCCCGTCCGTGGGAGCCCCGGTGACGTAGCAAATCGCGGACTACGCACGTAGGGTCGAAGAGCCGACGGCTTTCGGACGCGGGTTCGATTCCCGCCGCCTCCACTTGAAAGGGCCTGGCAATCCAGCACGGGTTGCCAGGCCTTTTCCTTGTCCGCGTTGCTCCGCGTGGGTGCCGTCCGGGAGCACGCCGTGGTACCTGCCTTCGCTCCAGGTCTTCCCTGCGGCTGGTGACGGTGGAGTGGGCCGGGGCCCTCGTGCAGCGGCAGGCGCTCGCGACCAGCACGCCCCAGCTCTGGCTGCTGCCCGGCAAGCACCTCGAAGGCGATGGTCTCATCCTGGAGCTTCGTGGTGGACGTGCTGACGCCCCTCCGCTCATGAGTTCATGAAGCTCGCGGGAGACAAGAAGCTCACCGTCCCTCTTCACGCCAACGTCATCCTCATGTGTGGCTGCCCGTTCGAGGGAGCGCTCCCCGTACAGCGGCAGGGCGCATACGAAGTCACGGTGACCGCGTATGATCCGGTTACCGGCAACACCAGAGTGGACTCCACCACGTTCATCGTCGAGGGAGGATGAGCCGGGGCGGATGGAACCGCGTCCACGGGGAACGCGTTTGCGTACCGTCCTACGCGGACCATGAGCCCTGGCGACGTCAAGGTATTGAGTTGCCGCGAGAGGCTTCGGCAGTACAGGTTGGCCTGTCGTTTGCTTTGGGAGGGCTCGGGCTCGCGAGTCTGTCATTCATTGGGAATGCACGGCTCCGGGCCTTTCCTCGTGACGCAGGAGTTCCCAATGGCCACGCTACAGCCCTTCTTTGCCTCTGGTACCCAGACTGGCTCCAAGGAGATCATCGAAACGCAGATCGTCTTCTGGGTGAACATCGGCACGGGCGTCTTCTCCAACTTCAACAACTTCAGCGCGTCTTTTCAGGGCACCATCGATACGGCCTTCTACAAGGGCCCGCTGAACCTGGACATCCAGCTCACGGATGAGAGTCCGGGCGCGCAGCGCGGCCCCGCGCGGGTCACGGTGAACGGCTCGGCGGACAACAACGCCACCTACCAGGTGCAGGGCCATCAGCTCATCATCAACGCGACCATCTCCGGCAAGGCGGAGAGCATCGCCATCTACCAGGGGGACGGCGGCACGTACCTGGGCCTGAATGGCGCGGTCAGCCGCACCGTCTGGCTCAAGCCGAGCTGAAGCCCGCATGCGTCGATGGCGCCACCCACAAGGCCTGGCTCCGTCGGTTGCTGGTTCCAGCTCAGCGGCAGGTCAGCCTGGTGGCCCCACCATCATTCATAGTTGGCTTTACGCTACCGGGGGCACCCCGTCCGCGGGCGAGGTGCCCTTGGTCGCGCCTGTCGCGGGCTACGTCTTCGCGGGCACGCCCGCCCTGGGCGACGTGCTGCTGGGGGCTCCAACGCGGCGGGTGGTCGCAAGAGCTGGCTGGAGCTGAGGTCACGCAGACGCCCCGGCCCCACCCGGCGCTCAGCAGTCGAGGTTGAACGACTTGTTGTCGCCGTTAGGCGCGGTGACCTGGACGGTGCTGCTGCCGTTGAACGTCGTGGTGAACGCCCCCTCGCTCGTCTCCACCCGCACCGTTCCCGCCGAGGGGCACTGGTGTTCGCAGCGCTGGTAGCCGGAGACGGTCGAGGTCGAGCTGAGGCTGCCCCTCGTGGACTGTGTCTGGCTGTCCACGGTGATGCACCCGCTGCCCTCCACCCAGGTGACCGTGCCCTGGGTCATGCGCGAGTCGAGGTGATCCGGCGAGAAGCTCTTGGAGACAATGGTGACCTGGCGCTGGTCTCCTTGAGGCGGGGCACCTGAAATCTGGAGGGACAGGGTGTACGGCTCGCCGTTGATGGTGAGGTTGTTGGAGCTGGCCGTGGCGGCGAGCTGCCCCTGGTTGTTCGAGAGCGTGACCTGGACGTTTCCCGTGAGCTGCGTGAGCGAGATCACCGCGGTGCAGTCGTTGAAGGTGTAGTTCACCGTCGCGCCCGACGCGGTGGCGGTGGCGCAGCCGGCGGGGGTGAAGGCGGTGTCGACGTTCGCCGCGAGCTGGGCTGCCGCCGCGTCCGGGTCGACGGTGTTCTGCTGGGGCAGGACCGGGAGGCTGTAATACCAATAGCCATACACCGGGTCGACCCAGGCGTAGCTCCATGCCGCGTCGTACGCCCCATAGTACGGGTCGTAGTAGACGTTGTCGTAATAGTATGGATCGTAGGTGCTGGTGCAGCCGAGGCTCGCGCCCAGCGCCAGGGACAACAGCGCCCGTCTCATCCGCTTCATCCTGCTCCCCCTTGAATGGGTCTCCGGAATCGGGCCGAAAGTGGGACCCGCTCCCAGGTCGGAGTACTGGTCCCCGGCGCGGCCCGACTGCTCGGCGCAGGCCACGTCCTCGGGCTCGGAGTGCCAGGGGGCTGCGCGGGAGGCCGCACCGTTCACCACTGGCTGATGCCCACGCCTGCCCCTCCCAGGAGCACGGTCCGGAGTGTCCGCGCCAACGCTCGCGCGGCACCCGGGCCCTGTATTCGGCGGGGACCGCTGCCCCTATCAATTCGCCCCGCGCGGCGGGCCGGAACCCTCCGCGCCCGCCGTTCTACCCGCAGCAACCCGAGGTCTCTGAATGAACCAGGAACAGTTCTCCATGCAGGGGCAGCAGATGTTTGGCGAAGCCCTCAAGGCTCGCATCGTCGAGGCCGTGCACGAGCGCGTCGTGTCCGGCCTGGAGGAGCGGATCGGCATGGAAATCCGTGAGCGCGTCGGCGACGCGGTCCGCGGTGCGCTGCGCGAGCGCATGACGAACGTGCATTCGGGGGAGATGGGCGGGCAGTCGTTCGACATGGAGCCGGTCGCCGAGGCCATCCACCACCGCCTCGCCGACGCCATCCATGAGCGCATCGTGAGCGGCGTCCACGAGCGCGCCCGCGCGGTGCTCCGGGAGCGGCTGGGCGAGGCGCTGCGCACCGCCCTGGCCGAGAACTGGATGAGCATGCACCAGGGGCACGGGCACTTCGACCCCCAGCGCATCGCCGAGCGCGTGCGCATCAAGCTGGAGGACGCCCTGCGCGACCGGCTCGGCACGGTCGTGCGCGAGTGCGTCCGCGACGTGCTGCGTGAGCGGCTGGGCGAGGCGGTGCGCTCCGCGATGATGGAGCGGCGGATGGGCATGGACGGCTTCGTGGCCATGGACCCCGAGCGCATCGCCGAGGCGATCCGCGTCCGGATCTCCGACAGCGTGTCGGACCGGATCCACACCGCCGTGCGCGAGCGCGTCCGCGAGGCGATGAAGGACCGCCTGACGGACATGCTGCGCTCCGCGCTGTCCGAGCGCCGGATGCAGGGCATGGGGCAGATCGACCCGGAGCGGCTCGCGGACACCCTGCGCGAGCGGCTCGCGGACACCCTGCGCGAGCGCGTCCAGAGCGGCCTGCGTGAGCGCGTGCGCGACGCGCTGCGCGAGCGGCTGGGCGACGAGCTGCGCGCCAAGGTGGGCGAGCGCATGCAGGGCTTCGGGGGCTTCCAGCCGCAGGGCTTCGCGGCCGTGGACCCCGAGCGCATCGCCGAGGCGCTCCGCGGGCGGCTCGTCGACACGCTCCACGAGCGGCTGTCGAGCAACCTTCGCGAGCAGCTTCAGGATGTGCTGCGCGAGCGGCTGGGGGACGCCATCCGCGAGTCGATGGGCTCCATGGGCGCGATGGGCCCGACGATGCGCGGCGGGTTCGGGGAGCCGTTCATGGGGGGCGTGCAGGCGCAAGGCCCTGGCCAGGTCGACACGGAGAGCCTCGTGGCCGCCATCCGCGAGCGCGTGGGCGAGGACCTCCGCGAGCGCATGGCCAACATCGTCCGTGAGCGCGTCAGCGAGGCGGTGCGCAAGGAGCTGAAGAACGGCTCCAGCTCCCAGCCCCTGGCCTGAGGAACTCCGGCTCCAGGGCCGGGCCCCCTTATCCGGGGGGGAAGGAGGCCCGCCCTGGAGCCGGAGACTCCCTCTCCTCCTCCATCGCCGCATGCGGAGGAGGGGAGGGAGGTGGCCCGGCGTCGCTATCGCGCGGGTTCGCGGACATAGAGCGCCTTGCCCGCGCGAATCGTGCACTTCACCTCGGTGAACCGCTGGACATCCGCCGAGGGATCGCCGTCGAGCACCACGAGGTCCGCGTCGAAGCCCGGCTTGACGCGGCCCCTGTGGTCGGAGGCGCTCCAGCGCGCCGCGGGGGCCGTGGTCAGCGATGCGAGGATCTGCATCGGCGTCAGCCCCGCCTGGGCCATGAGGACGTATTCGCGCGTCGGATCCAGGTCGGTCATGTACCCGACGTCGGTGCCGAAGAGGACCTGGCCACCAGCGCTCGAGAACGCGGCGAGCTGTCGCTCGGCACCTCCCACGATGCGCTCGGTCACCTCCGCGGGCACCTGCTCCTTGGCGAGCTCATGGCCCCAGAGCTGCAACGTCGGCACCAGGGACACGTGGCGCTCGACCATCTGACGGATGAGCTCGGCGCTCCATGTGGACTTCGGAGGGTCGATGGTCGTGTGCACGACGATGTCCACGCCCGCCTGCACCGCGGTGCTCACGCCCTCGGGATCCGTGGGATGCACCATGGCCAGACCTCCGTGCGCGTGGGTCTCCTCCACGATGGCGCGCGCGATGTCCGCGGGCATGCGGCGGATCTCTCCATGTCCCTGGGGCGTGGCGACGAACAGCTTGGTCCCCCGCGCGCCGTTCTCGAAGTTCGTCCGGATGATGGCGCGGGCCTCCTCCGCCGACGCGGGCTGCGCGAGCTGCCGCAGCAGCTCGGGCGGCAGGTCCCGCAGGTAGAAGGGGATGCCGTTCCGCGGATACATCGGGGAGCCGACGGTGAGGAGCTCCGGTCCCTGCACCTCACCGCGCTCGATGCGCTGGCGAAGGGCCCCGGTGTTCGCGGGGTCGGAGCCGGTATCGACGACCGTCGTGAAGCCGAAGCGCGTGGTCATCCCGCTCAGCGGCGGCTGGAGCTCAGTGGCTGGCCGGCTGGCGGCTCCGGCGAACGCGGGGTCGGTGAAGTGGACGTGGCTGTTCTGGAAGCCGGCGGTGATGACGCCGCCACTGCATGCGTCCTCGCGACGGACCCCGGCTGGCGGCGCGTCGGACTCGGAGCCCATGGCTTCAATCTTCCCGCCGCTCACCAGCACCCAGGCGTTGTCCAGCGGGGGCTCGTCCGGAGCCACATAGAGCCGCGTGCCCGTGAGGAGCCAGCGATCGGCGGACGCGGGACGCTGCTGCGACGCGCAGCCCGCGGTGAGCAGGCAGAGAAGAAGTGTCAGCTGTTTCATGTGGCCTACCCCTTCGGCCCGCACCGTGCTCCCGAGCGCGGACCCCGTCAATCCGATGCCGGCCAGCCCCAGTATCAACCCTGGCGCTTCGATGAATCCGGGCACGCCGTATCGCCGCGCTCCCTCGTGCCTCGGGGCGGAGGTGCGCGAAGGCTCATGCCGGATTGGCGAAATCAGAAGCCTTGTGGCGGCGTGTCGCCTTCACGCAGGGGACCTGGTGCGAGGCCCGATGGCGCGGCTGAGGCGGCTGGAGGCCTAATAGGTTCCCCAGCGCGAAGGGAGAGGACCGCTCCATTGCGTCCGGGTTCCCGGCGTCGCCAGCGGTGCGGTGCCATTGATGCGCATGACGCTGGAGCTCTCGTTGAGGCTGGACCAGTCCGCGGCGATGTTTCGGCAGTAGCGGTCTTTCGCGAGACCCGTGGTCATGTCGTGGATGCAGGGGGTGGCATCCCAGACGCGGTCCGCTTGCAGGCGCTGGACGGCGGCGACGATGCTGGCGGGCATCTCCCCTGAGGCTCGAACGAAGGGAACGCCATCGACAGGCGCTCCCGCTGACGAGAGCAACTCAAACGCCTTGCCGGAGTAGCTCAGCGTACCAGGCATGCTGAAATCCCAGGCGCTGTCGCTGAAGGGTGCCGTCTGTCCACAGGAGGCCGGGTCGCCAGGAGCGTCGGTGCAGGACCCGCCGAGGTGGAGCACCAGCACGGCACCCGTCTCCACCGTGTAGCCCTGGGGGAAGGTGAAGGCGAAGTCGGAGTTGGTGAGCTCCAGGAGCGAGATGCCGCTCAGCGTTCCACCGGAGACGGCCACCAGCTCGATGAGATCCTGGGGGTGGTCGGGGTTGATCTCGGTGATGCGGAGCGAGGCCTCCGGAGGCGGCTCGCCGCCATCCAGGGTGCCCGCATCGGAGCCGCCGGCATCCGGAGAGCCCGCGTCGTCGGAGCCCGCGTCGGGAGTCCCCGCGTCCACGCCCGCGTCACCCGTGCCCGCGTCGGGAGTCCCCGCGTCGGGCGAGGAGGCCTGAACGCAGCGCTCTTCAACGCAGACGATGTCGGGGCCCCGCGACGCGCAGTCACCCGTCTCCGTGCACTCAGGTGAGGAGCAGGCGGAGACGAGCGGGAGCAGGGCAAGGGCTGCGAGTCGCGAGCGGAGCATGGGGAGGACCTGGAGGTGTGGTGGGTGCGCGGGCGGGCGGATCTCCGTGAACATAGGGGAAACGGGAGCGTGGTTGAGGGAGAAGAACGCCCGTCGTGCGTGGCCCCTTGTTCGTGGCGTGGAACCCAGCCTGGAGCGCGCTCCAATCCCTAGCGTCCTCGCGTCATGACGCCGCCCTGCTCCAGCAACCCGAACAGCTCCAGCAGGGCGTCCACGGAGAAGACATGGCCATACTCGGCGTAGGCCGCGTCGCGGATGTCCGCTACGGAGCGCTTGCCGTCGGCGTAGCTCGCGAGTGCGTCCGCCAGTTGGTAGAAGCGCAGCTCGCCCTCGCCCCGCTCCCGCAGGGCCGTGGCCGCGGTGCTCATGGCGTTCTTCACCGCCTCGACGCGGGCCCTGGCTTCGGGGGCCGCGCCGCGCTCCAGGTCGTCGAACGACGCGAGCTCCTGGCCCTTCACGCGACGCGGAACGAAGGCCCTCGCCCGGCGCTCGGCTTCGCCAGGGGCGGGCTCCTTCAGGGACACCTTGCGCGCCTTGCCGTCCGCCTCCAGGCGCGCCAGGGCCTGGGACTCGGCGCCCTCCAGGGCCTTGATCAGCACCTTCACCGGCTCCGCGGGCGCGCCCAATGCCAGACACGAGCGCAGGGCGTCGCGCTCACGCTGGTAGCCGGCGCGCACCGTGGCGCGCGCCAGGCGGGCGAAGGCGGGCAGCTCCGCGTCGGGCGTCGCGGCCAGGTCGAGGCGGGCCCGGAACTCGTCCTCCGCCACGCGCTTCGCGCCGTGCACCGCCACCAGGCGCGACAGCTCCGCGGCGCCCGGACCTTCCACCCACGCGGCGACGGTGACGGTGGCCAGGCCCGCGAAGGCGGCGCGGTGCAGCTGGGTGGGGTCCACGTTCTCTGGCCGGTCGCCGCTGGTGTGGTAGCCGTCATCGGGCCACGTGGAGAAGGCGACGCCGGGGATGCCGTAGTCGTTGAAGATCTGGTGATCCGAACCCCGGCTGTAGCGGTCCATGTGCGCGTCCATCGGGTCCCGCGAGCCGGTGACCGAGCCGATGCGGAAGTCCCGCCTCGGCGGGTAGGCCACGCTGTTGAAGCGGTTCATGAAGGCCACCGTGGACTCGGACACGGCGTTCACGAAGCTGCCGTTCCAGTCCGGCGTGTACGAGACCTGGAAGCGGGAGTGGACGCGGGTCATGCTGGCGCCGAGCATGTCGAAGTTGAACTGCGCCACCCGCCGCACCGGCTCCGCGCCGTGGCGGGAGAACCACTCGCGGGTGCCTTCGAACTCCGGCAGCCACAGCACGCGCAGGGTGCGCACCGGCGGCGGCAGCACGCCCCGGCGGATGAGCGTGGTGTATGTGCGCACCAGCTCCAGCAGCGTGGCGGAGCCGGAAGCGTTGTCGTCAGCCCCGGGCTTGTAGTGGTCCAGGTGGGCGGTGAGGACGACCTCCTCTCCCGGACGCGTCCCGGGGATGACGCCACTGACGATGCTGAGATGACCCGTGGGCGCTTGCGTAGCGATGCTCACGTCCACCTTCAGCGGACCTTGCCGCAACTGGGCGCGCAGCTCGCGCGCCTGACGGTCCGACACCATGAACACGAAGGGGATCCGCACGCCCTGGGACATCAGGCTGCGCGGGAGGAAGACCCAACCCACCTGATCCGGGAAGTCGCCGTCCATGCGGTTGGGGAGGTTCCAGGAGGGCGTCGAATAGGACGACACCACGCCCACGGCGCCGAGCTTCAGCACGGCGTTGCGCAGCGCGGTCGAGGGTGGGCCCCGCGTGAGCACGACCTTGCCCTTCAGGTCCTTGCCTGCGTACTCCGCGTCCTCGGTGCCCGTGTCCACGTCGACCAGCTCCAGGTCCGTGCCCTCGAAGCTGCCGCTCCCGACCGCCAGGGACATGGGCTGGTCGGCGTAGGACGTCACCCGGTACCGGTGGGGCCCGGCCACCCACAGCTCGCCGCGCGTGGCCCGCCACCGGGGGCCGTCCTTCATCGCCTCCAACTGGACGTCCTGGAGCCCCGCGGCTTCGGCGGCGGTCTTCACCCAGGTGGCCGCCTCCGTGTAGCCATCAAGGTTGTCGCGCGCGAGGAGGGACAGCCGCTGCACGCCGTCCTGGATGCGGTCCCCGGAGCTCTCCTGGATGAGCGCGCGCACCACGTCGTCGCGAAGCACCATCCCGGTCGTGGGAGAGATGGGCCCCAGCGGGGACGCGGGAGCCTGGGCGGAGGCGCTGAGTGAGACGGACAGCGCGAGGAGGACGAAGGTCAACGGGCGGAAGGTCATGGGGGCTCGGAAAGATTCAGTGCCTGGGCGCCGACGGTCGTGGCCATCCTGCCAGCGCCGAGCGCGGTCATGGCTGGCGCGTTGATCATGACGGCGACCGCCATGGACCGGGGAGCGAGCCGTCATGGCTCCGTTGACTTCATGGGGTGGGGCCGCCCGCTTCCCGTGATGCCCGGGAGGAGCCACTGTCAGGGCGAGCTTTGCATCGACTCACGTGCGTGAGCCCGCTCCTCGCGCTGCTTCTCGATCAGCGCTCGCGCCTTCACCTTCTGCGACGCATCCAGGCTCGCTTCGACCTCGCGGTATGCCGCCGCCTCGTTGTCCTCCATCGCCTGGAGCAGGGCCTGCTGCCGCTTCTTGTCCTCCTCGCTCAAGGGCGGGGGCGGGGGGCGGTCGGGGGACCTGTACGGAGGCCGCCCGCCCAGGCCCACCGGGGCGTTTCGGCCGGGCATTCCGGCTCCCGGCGGGGGGCCGCCTCCCGGGGGCGGTTCGGGATGCCAGACCTCCCGGAGCTGCTCACGCAGGGGCTTGTTGGCCGCGGTCAGGGCCTCGTCCTGCTGACCGATCTTGATCAGCTGGTCGGTGGTCAGCTGTAGCTCCTCATGGTGCTCCAGCAGCAACGCGAGGGGCGACTCGAAGAGGACCCTCGGGGGCGGCCGCCTTCGCTGCTCTGGCGGCGAGGACGAGGCGCAGGCGGTAACGAAGGCCACCAGCAACAACCACGGCATGAGATGGCGCGGCGACATCGGTGTTGGCTCCTTCTTCGTCTCCGCCTCGAGCGAGGCAGCGCCCCTGCTCGGCGTCAGGGTGGGGCGCGGACGAATGTTCCTCCGTTCCCTCTCGAAGAGGAAGCTTGGGGGCCCGCTCCGCGCCCACCCTCTGAACGGGGCAGCGCCGAAGACGCGTCACGGGCCCGTGGCCGATGCCTGAACAGCCATCTCTTTCTCGCGAAGGGGACCCATACGCACACCCGTGGCGCCCTCGCTCCGCCCGGGACTCAGGTCTCGCCCGGCTTCATCGCGGACGTGGAGCGCAGCAGGCCGGCGCCGCTCACGATGAGGATGCCGGTGAGGACCAGCACCGCGCCCACCACGAAGGAGAGGTCCGCCTGCTCGTTCAGCACGAAGATGCCCGCGCTGACGCCGAACAGGGGCGTCATGAACGAGAAGACCGACAGGTTGGAGGCGAGATAGCGGCGCAGGAGCCAGAACCACGCGAGGTAGCTGGCGAAGCAGACGATGACGCCCTGGAAGAACAGGCTCGCCCAGGCGATGGGGGCCAGCGTGATGGGGCCGGCCTGTCCGGTGAGCAGGGCCACGGGGAGCAGCAGCGCGACGCCGCCCACCAGCTGGTACAGCAAGGTCTGCGTGGGCGGTGCGTCGGACAACGCGGAGACGCGGATCACCACGGTGGTGGCGCCCCACGACAGGCCCGCGAGCAGCCCCATCGCGTCACCCCGGAGCACGCTCGGGCTGAGGCCGCCCCGGAGCACGCCGCCGCCAAAGGCCAGCGCGATGCCCGCGAACGCCACGCCAATCCCCAGCCACTGCGTCCGCTTCAGCCGCTCCGAGGGCACGAACGCGTGCAGGCCCAGCGCGGAGAAGACGGGCGCGGTGTAGAGGAAGACGCCCATGTGCGAGGCGTGCGTGTGGCGCAGCCCCTCGCCCACGAAGAGGAACTCCGACGCGAAGAGCACGCCCACGAGCAGCCCGGGGCGCCACGGCCCACGGCGCAAGAGCCCCCGCTCGCCCCGCACCCAGCACAGCAGCCCCACGAGCAGCGCGGCCAGGCCCGAGCGCAGCGCCATCTGCATCAGGTTCGGGATGTGGGGCGCGGCCAGCTTCACGGCCACCTGCTGCAAGCCCCAGATGGCGCACAGCACGACCATGGTCGCGAGCGCGAAGCCATCCGCGGGTTTCCGGTGAGAGCTCATGGACTTCATCCTGCGGCTGACGGGGCGGATGGATATAGCGAGATTCCGACAACCCATGCCGAGAAGCCGCCATGGCGAAGCAGCTGCAAGTTCCCTTCACCTCAAAGCTTCCACACCCCGTGTACTTCCGCGCGGCGAGCCTGCCCGCGGCGGCCGCCTATCCCCGGCATCGCCACCCGTGGGGGGAGTTCGTCTACGCCTTCAGCGGCGTGATGGAGCTCAAGCTGGCGGGCAACCACTACCTCGCGCCCCCGCAGTACGGCATCTGGCTGCCGCCCGACGTCGAGCACCGGGGCATGAACCGCTTCGAGGCGACCCACTGCTCGCTCTACCTCGCCCCCGAGTGGTGCCGGGGGCTGCCCAAGACGACGTGCGCGATGGCGGTGAGCCCCTTGATGAAGTCCCTGATGGAGCACCTGCGGGACAGTGCGCTGGCGCAGCCCCGCACCAGCGCCGAGCGCAGGCTGTTCCGGGTGCTGATTGATCAGCTGTCGCTGGCTCCGGCCCATGGGAGCTACCTGCCCATGTCGGATGATGCGCTCCTGGCGCCCATCCTCACGGCGCTCGAGCAGCACCCGGAGGATGAGCGCTCCCTGGCCGAGTGGGCCCAGGCGCTGCACACCACCGAGCGCACGCTGGAGCGGCGCTGCCAGCAGCGCCTGGGCCTGTCCTTCAGCGAGTGGCGCCAGCGGCTGCGCGTGGTCAAGGCGCTGGCGATGCTGGAGCAGGGCCACGCGGTGGAGGCCATCGCGCTGGACCTGGGCTACAGCAGCGCGTCCGCCTTCATCGCGATGTTCCGGCGCATGACGGGCACCACGCCGGACAAGGTCCGCGGCCAGGGGCTCGTGGCGCCGTGAGCGCAGGAACGACGAGGCCCAGCAACCCGGTGGGCTGCTGGGCCTCTGGACCCTGCGTCCCCGCGAGGACTACCGGACGATGTTCACCGCCGTGTCATCGAGGAAGAAGCTCGTCTGGAGCGACGCGTCCTCCGTGCCGTTGAAGTAGAGGCGGAGGGTCTGGCCCTTGTAGGCGGCCAGGTCGAACGTCCGCTGCACGTAGGCCGAGCCCTTGTCCAGGTTGCTGTACGTGGCCAGCGTGGCCAGCACGGTGCCCGCGCTGTTGCGGACCTGGACGGCCAGCTTGTCGTAGGCCGTGGTGGTCGTCGTCTCCGACGAGGTGATGCGCGCCCAGAAGGTGAGGGTCGCGCTGCACGCCGTGGCGGGGATGGTGATGTCCTGCCAGGCGTAGTCGGTGTGCGTGCTGCCGTAGCCATTCATGTAGGCCTTGTACGTGCCCGTGCGCGGCGCGCTGCCGGACGTGGTGCCGCTGATGACGCCGGACGAGGTCGTCCATCCTGTGTTGCCGCTCTCGAAGCCCGGGTTGACCAGGAGCTGCTCGGAGATGGAGCAGCTGCCCGTGCCGTTGTTCACCGTCACCGACACCGTGGCGGACGTGCCCACGTTGTTCGCCGCGTCATACGCCCGGGTGGTCAGCGCGTAGGTGCCGTTGGCCACCGCCGTCGTGTTCCACGAGATGCTGTACGGCGCCGCCGTCGCCGTGCCCAGCAGCGTGGCGCCCGCGTAGAACTCCACGCGCGACACGCCCACGTTGTCGGAGGCGCTGGCGCTCAGGCTCGCGGTGCCGCTCAGCGTGGCGCCGCCCGCGGGCGAGGTGATGGAGGTGGTGGGCGGGGTGGTGTCGCTGCCGCCGCCGCCGGTGATGAAGAGCGTGTACAGCAGCTTGTTGGGCGAGCCGGTCCCCGGGCTGGTGACCTTGTTCGGCGTGGCGTTGTTCACCAGCGCGTCCCGCACCTGCTGGGGCGTCGCGGTGGGGTTGGCGCTCAGGTAGAGCGCCGCGGCGCCGGCCACGTGCGGCGAGGCCATGGACGTGCCGCTCATCGACGTGCTCGACGAGTTGCCGGAGTTCGAGGCGGACGTGATGCTCGAGCCCGGCGCGAAGAGGTCCAGGCACGCGCCGTAGTTGGAGAACGACGAGCGGGCATCCGAGCTGGTGGTGGAGCCCACCGTGATGGCGTTGGGCGCGCGGGCCGGCGAATAGTCGCAGGCGTCGTCGCTGTCGTTGCCGGCGGCGACCACCGTCGTGACGCCCGCGGCGATCAACCGCTCCGTCGCGTCATCGACGGCCTGGATGGCGACGTCGCCCAGGCTCATGTTGGCGACCGCCGGCTTGATGTGGTTGGCCGCCACCCAATCAATGCCACCAATCACCTGCGCGTCGTTGCCGTAGCCCGTGCAGTCCAGCACCCGCACGCCGTGCAGGGTGACCTTCTTCGCCACGCCCCAGGTCGTGCCGCCCACCGTGCCCGACACGTGCGTGCCGTGGCCGTGGCAGTCCGAGGGGTCGCTGTCGTTGTCGATGAAGTCGTAGCCGTTGCCGATGCGGCCGGTGAACTCGGTGTGGGTCTGCCGGATGCCGGTGTCGATGACGTACGCGTGCACGCCGGTGCCATCGACGTTGTACGTGTAGGAGCTGTTGCGCGGCAGGTCCCGCTGGTCGATGCGGTCGATGCCCCACGTCGCGCCGGTCTGCGTGGCGGACACGTGGATGAGGCCGTTCTCCTGCACATACGCCACGCGCGGGTCGGACAGGAGGCGGCGGGCCTCGGCCTCGCTCATGTTCGCCAGGAAGCCGTGGATGGAGTGCTCATAGGTCCGCAGCACCCGGCCGCTGGTGAGGGACACCAGCTCCTGGGCGATGCTCGCCGCCCCCTGCTGCCGGACCTCCTGCGCGGAGTCGCGCAGGACGACGATGTATTCGTTGGGGATGGCCCGCTCGCGGTGGATCATCTGCGCCGTGTGACCGAACTGCTCGCCGTCGGACTCCGGTGCCTCCGGCAGCGGGCCGCATGCCGCGGCCAGCAGGGAGAAGGCACTCACCGCCTGGGTCAGTCTCAGTTTCATGCGGCCTCTCAGGGGACGTGCGGGCTCCGGGACGGAAACCCTTGCACAAGCCTTGAAAAGTATATTTTCAGGAATAAGCGGTCAATGGCGCCAGGGCGTGCGCGGCTGGGGCCGTGGGCCCGTGTGGGTCAGCCTCGCTCCATTTGACTCCCTGTCGCCGCCGCCCGTTTGATCCTCGACGTTTGTCGCAGCCCCCAGGAGCCACCCCATGCCTCACCCCGATGCCCAGACGGCGCTGGAGATGCTGGAGTACTGTCGCTTTGCCTACAAGGCGTATGCCCAGGGCTGTGTCTACCCGATGGATCCGTTCTACGAATCCCACGGGGCCGGGTTGTGGCAGGGCGCGAGGGACCGGGTGCTGGCCCAGGTGCACAGGCTGCTCGGCAGCGAAGCGGACATCCACAAGTTCGATCCCATCGAATACGACTTGCGGACTCCGCCGAACCCCCGGCAGGGGGTCGTGTATCGGGGCGGCACGGGGGCTTCTCCGTACATCCTCTTCCAGCCGCGGGAGCTGGACCGCTCCATCTCCTTCTCGAAGGGCGTGGACCTGGAGGGGGAGGACATCCCCATCAAGATGCGGGACCTCTTCGGGGAGCGGACGCTGCTGGGGCTCGAGCACTCCGACGCGAGCGGCTCGAAGCGGTGCTGCTACTTCCAGGGCAAGACGGGGATGACGCAGACGCACCCGACGGCGGGCTGGCCCAGCTGGATGGGGGCCGCCATCTACGACCCGGACCTCCAGCGGCTGACGGTGGTCTTTCGCGGCAGCCGGAGCGGAAGCGGCGGACGCGCGCTGGGGCAGGCGCTGGTCAACAGCGCGGGGAGCCCGGACTGGGTCACCGACATGAACCACCTGAAGGAGGTGAAGGTCGGCCGGTTCAGCGGCGCGAAGCTGTCCGCCGGCTTCTGGTACGCCTACGCGAGCTGCCAGGAGTCCCTGGCGGCGGCCTGCCTGGAGGCGATGCACGGCCGCGTCCCCCGGGAGATCCTCTTCACCGGCCACAGCCTGGGCGGCGCGCTCGCGCAGTGCGCCTATCTGGACCTGGCGGGCGGCGAGCTGCTGGCGAAGGTCTACGCGAAGATAAAGAGCCGGGTGAGCGTCTGCTGCTACGCCATCTCCGCGCCGCCTGTCGTGCTCGGGTCCAAGTCGAAGGCGAAGCTCGAGCTGCACCTCGGCGGGGAGGCGCAGGTGTTCCACTACTTCTCGCCGCACGACGCCGTGCACAACAGCAGCAAGGTGAAGACCTCCGGGGTGACGGCCGTGAACTCGGTCGTGGGCGTGTTCACGCATCCGCTCACGTCGCCGTGCCACCTGGGGGGGGAGATCCCCCTGAAGGATTGCACGAAGGCCTTCCCGGACGCGCATGAGCCCGAGGAGGTGCGCAAGGGGCTCGTCGGGCTCATCCGGAAGGAGCGCAACATGGGCCTGCCCGCGGACCCGGGCTTCTGGCCCACGTTCGAGTTCAATCCCACCGGGGCCTGGGGGGCGTCGGTGCGGCCGGGCGGGGATTGGGCCGCGGAGGCGCTCGCGGCGCATCTGAAGATCGCGCTCGTCACCAGCGTCTCGGAAGAGCGGGCGCGGGTGCGCGCGCGGCTCTGGGCGGACGTGGTCAAGGGCAGCGGGAAGAAGAAGGACGACTACGAGGTCGTGGACGACACGGATGGGGCCTCGTTCGATGCCTTCGCCGATGCGTGTGGCCTGGTGGCGGAGCTGAGCAACCCCTTCACGGACAACCGCTCACGGAACAAGTCGGAGCTGCGGGCCCTGCGCAACGAGATGATCAAATCCTATCAGGGGGCCTCGGGCCACAAGGCCTCCTCCAGCGTCTACTTCGTCATGCTCCAGTACCTGACCGCCGCGCAGTACGGGCTCGACATCGTCTGACCCGCCTGGGGCCGTCCCCGGCTGGCTGGCTCAGAAGGCGGGGATGACGGCGCCGCCGTAGGTGGCGTCGATGTAGCGGCGCACCTCGTCGGATTGGAGTGCCTTCACCAGGGCCCGGATCTCCGGACGGGCTTCATCGCCCGCCCGGACCGCGAGCACGTTCGCGTGCGGGTTGCGCGTCGCGGATTCGCGGGCCAGGACATGGGCATCCAGGTGCAGCTGCTTCTGGGCCTCCAGGAAGTAGTTGCCATTGATGACCGCGCCGTCCACGTCCTCCAGCGTGCGGGGCTGCTGCTCGGCGTCGAGCTCCCGCAGGTCCAGCTTGCGTGGATTGCCCACCACGTCCTGGAGCGTGGCGTCCGCTCCGGCGCCTTCGCGCAAGGTCAGCAGCCCCTGCTTCGCCAGCAGGTGCAGGGCCCGCGCGGCGTTGCTGGGGTCCGCCGGCAGGGTGAGCTTCGCGCCCGTGGGGAGCTCCGCGAGCTGCCGGAACCGCAGGGAGTAGAGCGCCAGCGGCTCCAGGTGCACCGCGCCCACGCTCTTCAACGCGAGGTGGCGCTCCCCGGCGAAGCGCTCCAGGTAGGGCTCGTGCTGGAAGTAGTTGGCGTCCAGCTGGCCGTCCGCAAGCGCGAGGTTGGGTTGGATGTAGTCGGTGAACTCCACCACCTCCACGCGCACGCCGTCGCGCTCCGCGACCCTGGCGGCGACGCGGAGGATGTCTCCGTGGGGGACGGGATTGACGCCGACCTTCAGGGGACGCGAGGCATTCGAGGCTTCGGAGGGCGCGGGCTTGCAGCCCCCCAGCCACGACGTCGCGAGGAGCAGGAGGGCCGCGGACAGGATTCGGAAGGAGGTGCGCATGGGAGTCAGGGGTGATCCGGGGGAGGGGAGGAGCGGGTGGGGTCGAAGCGGGAGGCGAGGCGCTCTCCCAGCCATTGCAGCGCCTGCACGAGCACCAGCAGCACCGCGAGGCAGCCCCACATGACGTCGACGCGGAAGCGCATGTAGCCGTACTTCACCGCCAGGTCGCCCAGCCCTCCGCCGCCGACCGCGCCCGCCATGGCGCTGTAGCCGAGCAGGCTGATGACGACGAGCGCCGTGCCTCGCACGAGCGACGGCAGGGACTCCGGAAGCAGGACGCGGAGGATGATGCGCAGGGGCGTGGAGCCCATCGCCACGGCGGCTTCGACGCGGCCGGCATCCACCTCGCGCAGGGCCTGCTCCACCACGCGGCCCATGAAGGGAATGGCCGCCACCACCAGGGGCACGATGGCCGCCGTCGTTCCGATGGTGGTCCCCACCACCTTGCGGGTGAGCGGGACGAGGGCCACCATCAGGATGATGAACGGGATGGAGCGCCCCACGTTCACCAGCG
The DNA here is from genome assembly GCF_041903675.1 of Corallococcus sp. RDP092CA. Taxonomy (NCBI): domain Bacteria; kingdom Pseudomonadati; phylum Myxococcota; class Myxococcia; order Myxococcales; family Myxococcaceae; genus Corallococcus; species Corallococcus sp. RDP092CA. The sequence continues at coordinate 217,701 of NZ_JAYESI010000010.1, forward strand.
CCCCCAGCGCCCGGCTCAACGCGGGCGCCGGCCAGAGCCCGCCCCGGTCCGTCACCACCAGCAGCACCCCCAGCGGCAGGCCGGCGAGCACCACCAGCACCGACGCCACCGACGTCATGTAGAGTGACTCCAGGGTGGCGACGCCCAGCGCTCTCGGCAGGTCACCCATGGGCGGCCTCCGCGGTGGTCAAGCCCTGCTCCCGCAGGAAGGTCCGGGCCTCCGCCACCGCTCCCGGCGCGCCGTGAAGCTCCACCAGCAGCCGGCCCACGCGGGACTCCCCCACGCGCTCCAGCGCGCCCTCCAGCAGCAGGACGTCCACGTCGAAGCGGCGGGCCAGGGTGCTGAGCAACGGACTGCGGGCATGCGCGTCCGTCAGCGACAGCTCCACGCGCTGCCCCGCCGTGGGTTCCTGTTGTCCGGACAGGGGGGGAAAACACAGCGCGCGGAGCCGGGACTCCGGACGCGCGAGCAGCGCCTGCACGCGCCCCTGCTCCACCAGCCGGCCCCCTTCGAGCACGGCCACGGCGCCGCACAGCGCCTTCACCACCTCCAACTGGTGGGTGATGAGCAGCAGCGTCAGCCCGAGCTGTTGCTGGAGGCCCTTCATCAGCCCGAGCACCGAGCGGGTCGTCTCCGGATCCAACGCGGACGTGGCCTCGTCCGACAGCAGGACGCGCGGCCGGGGCGCCAGGGCCCGGGCGATGCCCACCCGCTGCTTCTGCCCTCCCGAGAGCTGCGAGGGATACGCCCGCGCTTTGTCGGACAGGCCCACCAGCGACAGCAGCTCCGCCACGCGCGCGCGGATGGCCGCGCGCGGCAGGCCCATCACCTCCAGGGGATAGGCGACGTTGCCCTCCACCGTCCGCGAGGCGAAGAGGTTGAAGTGCTGGAAGATCATCCCGATGCCCTGTCGCGCCTGCCGCAGCTGGTGGGGGCTCAGGGACAGCAGGTCCTGCCCCGCCACCCGCACCTCGCCGCGCGTGGGGCGCTCCAGGAGGTTTGCGCAGCGGAGGAGGGTGGACTTGCCGGCGCCGCTGCGCCCCAGCACGCCGAACACCTCTCCCGGCTCGACGTGCAGCGACACGTCGTGCAGGGCCGTCACCTGCCGGTCGCCCTGGCTGAAGACCTTGTGGATGCCTCGCAGCTCGATCACGCCCGCGCTCCGGACAGGGGGCCTGGGCGCGCATGGGCTGGGTCACGACGGTGCGACATCGGGGAGCTCCTGGGGCGCTCTCGCTCCAGGGAGCGCGGGCGCTGGACGGGCGGTGATGGAAAACGAAAAGGCCTGTCCCCGGATGACGGGAACAGGCCAGACCGACAGGGCGCGGACGCGCGGAGGGAGGCTCAGCGCATGCGCACGGACGGACCGGCCGCGACACGGCAACACATGCCGTGACAACAGGTCCTGGGCGTGGTGGCGCGAACGAGCATCAGCGATGGAGGTAGTCGAGCCCGCGAGGACTGTCAACCCAGGGCTCGGGAGGAGGCGCTCCCGCGCCCCGCGCAGAACCCGTCCGACAACCGGACAGGTTGAAGCGCGCGTCACGCAGGGCCTGCACCACCACGTGCCCCGCGCACACCTTCAGCGTCTCACCCGCGCCGAGCACGTGGTCTCGCGGGTCGCCCTCGAGCGTGAGCCAGACCTGCCCCTCCTCGCAGACGAACGTGCGGGACGGGCCGCGCAGGCGCCTGCTCCACAGGCTGCCCCCCGGCAGGCACACCCGCTCCTGGCAAGCGTTGGACGTGACACCCCGCAGGCGCTCCGCCAGCGAGCGCAGCCAGGAGGGATTCAGCAACGTGAAGCGGTCCGCCATCTCGGTCCTCCCGTGATGGACCCACCATGCGTCCGGAGGCGCGACCAGAACAGATGCAGGGGCTGGGAATTGTGACCAGTACAGTTCCAGCCTGGAGAACTGTGCTGATGTCGCCATCGTGAAGCTGTACCTGGGCGGCCGGAGCCCCGGGCGCTATCCGTTGGAGTCAGCAGGAGGGCCATTCCATGGGCGCACGTGCGCAATCCCTGAAGCTCTACGAGCGTGTCGCGGAGCGGCTGAAGGACGCCATCGCCGCGGGTACGCTCCGTCCGGGGGAGCGGCTGCCCTCCGTGCGCCAGTTGAGCGCGCGCGAGCGGGTGAGCGTCTCCACCGTGCTCCAGGCCTACCTCCAGCTGGAGTCGCAGGGGCTCATCGAGACGCGGCCCCAGTCCGGCCACTACGTGCGGGAACGCGAGCGGCTCCGGCTCGCCGAGCCCCCGGTGTCCCGGCCGCCGGCCTCCGCGACGCCGGTCACCGTCAGCGACCTGGTGTCGCATCTGTACCGGTCGTCCCGCGAGCCGCGCATGGTGCAGCTGGGCACCGCGTGGCCGGCGCCGGAGCTGCTCCCCACCCAGCGCCTGTCGCGGGAGCTGGGGCTGCTCGCGCGGGAGCAGCAGGCCGAGGGCGTGATGTACGACGTGCCTCCCGGCTCGAAGCGGCTCCGGCAGCAGCTGGCGAAGCGTTCGCTGGAGTGGGGCTGCGCGCTGGGCGCGGATGACTTCGTCACCACCAGCGGAGCCGCGGAGGCGGTGCACCTGTGCCTCGTCGCGGCCGCGCGCAAGGGTGACACCATCGCCATCGAGTCTCCGGCCTATTACGGCACGCTGCTCGCCATCGAGTCGCTGGGGCTCAAGGCGCTGGAGATTCCCTGTCACCCCCGGCATGGCATGGAGCTGGACGCGCTGGAGGCCGCGCTCGCGCGGCGGCGCGTGGCCGCGGTGCTGGTGGTCCCCAGCTTCAGCAACCCGGTGGGCAGCTGCATGCCGGAGGACCACCGTCGGCGGCTGGTGGAGCTGGTGACCGCGCACGACGTGCCGCTCATCGAGGACGACATCTACGGCGACCTGCACTTCGGTCCGGAGCGTCCTCGCCCGTGCAAGGCCTTCGACACGCGCGGCCAGGTGCTGCTGTGCGGTTCATTCTCCAAGACCCTCGCCCCGGGCTTCCGCGTGGGCTACGTGGCCCCGGGCCGGTTCCGGGAGCGCGTGGAGCTGCTCAAGTTCGCGCACACCGTGGCGTCGCCGCTGCTGACCCAGGAGGCGGTCGCGCGCTTCCTGGAGAGCGGCGGCTATGACAGACACCTGCGCGCCCTGCGCCGCAACCTCGCCTCGCAGGTGGAGCACGTGGCCCACGCCGTCGCCGAGCACTTCCCCCAGGGGACGTGCGTGGCCCTGCCGTCCGGAGGGCTGCTGCTCTGGGTGCAGCTACCGCCCTCGGTGGATGCCCACGCGCTCAACGCGCGCGCCCTGGAGGTGGGCATCAGCATCGCGCCCGGGTCCATCTTCTCCGCGCGACCGGGCTCCTACCGGAATTACATCCGCCTGAGCTGTGGCCAGCCTTGGACGCCGCGCATCGAGGCCGCCGTCGCCACGCTGGGGAACCTCGCGTCCGGCCTGGCTAGCGCGTCGCGATGAGGAACAGCCGGGGGAAGGGCAGCAGGACCGTCCCGTCGGGCAGGGTCGGGTAGGCCCGCGCAATCCCTGCCTGATAGCGGGTGAGGAAGCCTGTCTTCTCGGCCGCGTCGAGCGGCTCCAGGAAGGGCCGGAGCCCCGAGCCCTTGAACCACTCCACCACCGCCCCGGCGCCTCCGGCCAGCGGGTGGAAGTAGGTGGTGCGCCAGAGGTCCACCGTGGCCCCGGCCTCGCGCAGCACGCGGAAGTACCAGTCGGCGTCATGGCGGACGGTGCGGGCGCTCGCGGCGCCCTCCAGCTTGTCCGCCCAGGGCCCCGCGCTGGCGGTCTCGCGCATCAGCCGGTGTGAGGGCTCCTCCAGGTTGTCGGGCATCTGCACGGCGAGGCTTCCGCCTCGCGCCAGCCTCTGGAGGAGCGCGGGCAGCAGGGTGGCGTGGTCGGGCACCCATTGGAGCACCGCGTTCGCCAGGATGACGTCGTAGGGGCCCGGGTCGCTCCAGGTCGCGATGTCGCCCAGGTCGAACCGGACGTCCGGCAGACGCTTGCGCGCCGCGTTGAGCATGTCCGGTGAGCTGTCCGTTCCGATGACGGTGGCCGTGGGAAGGCGGGCGCGCAGCAGCTCCGTGGAGTTGCCGGGGCCGCAGCCGAGGTCCGCCGCGCGCCTCACGTCAGCCGTGGGAAGCCGCGCGAGCAGGTCCCGGATGGGGCGGTTCCGCTCGTCCTCGAAGCGCGTGTACTGCGCCGCTGACCAGTCCATGGGCATCTCCCTTTTTCAGGAACCTACCGCGTCATGGCGGTGTCATGGATTGTCCATGTCCTGGCGGCATGCCGCCTGCCAGGACCGGATGGGTTAGCGTTCCAATCATGCGCCTCCTTCGTGCTTCCGCCGTCGTGTTGCTGATGGGGTTCCTCGCCTCGGGATGCAAGCGGGACGCGGACGTGGCCCCGCCCGGGCCCGCCGCTCCGCGCGCCGCGCCAGCGCCCTTCATCCAGGCGGGACTGGCGGCCCCCGTCACCGCCGCGGGACAGCCGGACACGGGCGAGGTGGACCTCGCGGCGCTGCGCGACTCCGTGGCGGACCCGAAGGTGGTCTCGGAGGCGGAGGTGGAGGCGCTCTCTCCGAGGCGTGGACGCTCGCCGGACGCGCCCACGGCCATGGCACCTCCACCGAGCCCGAGCCCCGCCGAGGCGCCCGGCCTGGGCGAGCCGGAGGTCCTGGATTCCATGGGGAGGGAGGACCTGGCGCTCGTCGAGGCGCATCAACGCGCGGAGGAGCGTGCACGGTCCGCCACCGCGGCCGCCGAGCGCGCGCACGCCGAGCTGGACGCGGATGGCGTGGAGGGCGGTGTCGTCGGGGGCCAGCTCGGGGTGCCGGCGCCCTCGGCCGCGCCTCGTGTCCTGGAGCAACGACGGGAGGCCATCATCCAGATCATCAAGGGCAGCGGCGGGGGCGGCGCGGGCGCCAGCTCCACCGGGCGGGGCCTGGGCGCCGCGCCCGCGAAGAAGCAGGCCGCCAGGGCGGATGACGCCCCGAAGCCCGTGCTCCCTCGCGTGGAGGCCGCGCCTCGCGCCGCGAAGGTCCTGGTGATGGGCGAGGACGGCCGCTACCAGCCTCTCAAGGCCCGCGCCGTCCGCGTCGTCACGTACATCCAGGGCTCCCGCGCGCGGACCGTGGTCGACCACCTGTTCGAGAACGACTCCGGCCGCGGCCTCGAAGGGACGTTCTACTACCCGCTCCCCGGCGGCGCGACGGTGGCGGGCTTCGCGCTGTACTCGGGGGCGGTGGCGGTGGACACGCCCTCGCTGTTCCAGTCGTCGGACCTGCTGCCGCCCCTGGGCGATGCGTCGGCGGAGTCGGAGCGGCTCGCGGCCGCCGCGCCTCCCGCGGCCCGTGGCGCGAAGCGCTCCTGGGGCGACATCCAGGAGGCCCGCGTCGTCGAGCAGAAGCGCGCGCGGGAGGTGTACGAGGACGTCGTGCGCCGCAACGTGGACCCCGCGCTGCTGGAGTGGTCCGGCGCGTCCACCTTCAGCGCCCGCGTCTTCCCCCTGCCGCCGAAGTCGCTCAAGCGCGTGGTCATCGCGTATGAGCAGACGCTCCTCTTCGACGGGACGCGCCTGCGCTACACGTGGCCGCTGCCCGCGGACGCGGGCAAGGAGCTGCGCGTCAGCGCTCGCGTCCACGTCGACCCCCGTCAGGCCGTGGAGGTCGCGGTGCAGCCGGAGACGGGCGCGAAGGCGCGCAAGGTGGACGCCTGGGAGGTGTATGACTTCCCGAAGCTCACGGGGGATGGGGCGCTGGGCGTGGCGCTGAAGCCTCGCGGCGAGGACGCGGACGTGCTGGTGGGCTCGGACGACGCGGGGCTTCCGGGCCGCGCCTTCCACGCGCGGGTGCGGCTGCCGGAGCGGCTCACCTCCGGCGCGGAGGGGCCTCCCACGGGCCGCGCGGTGCTGGTGGTGGACACCTCGCTGTCCGCCGAGGACGGCAACGCCTGGGCCATCCAGGCGGCCACGCTGCGCGCCCTCCTGGAGAAGGACGCGACGCTGAAGGAGTACGCGGTGCTCCTCTTCGACGTGCGGCCACGCTGGCTGCACGGGCCCGGCTTCCGCCCCAACGACGCGGCGCACCGCCAGGAGAGCTTCGCGGAGCTGGAGCACGTCTTCCTGGAGGGCGCGTCCCATGTGGACGGCGCGATGGAGGAGCTGGACCGGGCCGCGCTCGAGTGGCTCAAGCCCGCCGCCTCCGGGGAGCGCGTGACGGCCTTCCTGCTCTCCGACGGCAACATCACCTGGGGACAGAGCCGGGTGGACGCGCTCCTCTCCCGGCACCCGTGCGTGGAGTCCCTGCGCTGGGTGACGTATCGCTTCGGCGAGGCGGCGGTGAACACGGAGCTCTTCGACGCGCTGGCCCGCTCCAGCGGCGGGCGGGTCGTGAGCGTCCTGTCCGCGGCGGAGGTGGACGCCGCGGCGAAGGCGCACCGCGCGGCGTCCGTGGTGCTGTCCCGCGTGTCGGTGGCGGGCGCGGACGTGGAGGACCTGGTGGTGGCGGGCCGGCCCCGGCTCGTCTTCCCCGGGCAGGAGTTGCAGGTGGCGGGCCGGCTGCCCGGCAAGGGCGACGCGGTGCTGGAGGTGGTGACCCAGGCGGGCACCGGGCCCGAGCGCACGCTGCGCATCCCCCTGCCCCTGGAGGTGGACAGCGCGTTCGCGCCGCGGGCGTGGGCGGAGCTCTTCGTGTCCCGGCTGGTGTCCCTGGATGACGAGCGGTTGGACCGGATGGTGGTGGCGCTCAGCCAGCACTACCGGCTGGCCAACGCCCGCGCGTCCATGCTCGTGCTGGAGTCCGAGGGCGATTACACGCGCTACGCCGTCCGCGACGAGCAGGTGGACCTGGAGAACCTGGAGTCGCTGCGGCGCCGGGAGGAGGACCAGCGCCGCGACAAGCTCCTGGGCCTCGCGCTGGACGACGTGCCCGCCGAGGGGCGCGCGGTGGTGGCCCGGCTCGCCGAGCAGAAGGGGCTGCCCGCGCTCCTGCGGCGTCAGCCGCTGCGGGACGCGCCGTATGCGGGCGGAGACGAGCGGCTCCAGGCGGAGCTGGCCTACCGCAAGGCGCGGCGGGAGAACCGCGACGACGTGATGATCTACGAGGCCGTGGCTCGCAGGCGCGCCTTCTCCGGCGACACCTGGGGCGCGGTGCGGGCGCTGTCGTCGCCCGTGGAGCTGCGGCCCCGCGACGCGGAGGCGCTGCGGCTGGTGGGCTATGGCCTGCTGGCGCTGGGGCAGTACCCGGCGGCGGCGGAGCTCTTCGAGCACGTGCGCCTCAACCGCCCCTTCGAGGCGCAGGCCTTCCTGGAGGAGGCGCTCGCGCTGGACGCGTCCGGCCGCTATTCCGAGGCGGCCCGGAACTATGAAATCGTCCTGGCGCGCCCCTGGAAGCGGCACGCCGAGGAGCTGCGGACGGTGGCGAGCTTCCACTACGCCCGGATGCTGGCGGGGCTGGAGCGGCAGTCGCGGCTCGCGGAGGTCGCCCCGGTGCTCCGGGCGCGCCGCGCGGGACTTCGAGGGCTCGACGGGGCGCCGGTGTTCGCGGACGCGCAGCCCATCGACTACCAGCTCACCACGCACTGGAACTCGGACAGCACGGACATCGACCTGTGGGTCATCGAGCCGGACGGCGAGAAGTGCTTCTACCAGCACAAGGAGACGTCCCTGGGCGGGCGGCTGTACTGGGACATCACGGATGGCCTGGGGCCGGAGCTGTACCACGCGCGCAAGGTGGCGCCGGGGCCGTACCACGTGCTGGTGCACTACTACGGCAACCGCTCGGCGCGGGACGTGGTGCCCACGGCGCTGCTGCTCGTGAGCGACCGGAACGTCTTCACCGCCGAGGACATGGCCCAGCGGCGCTTCCAGGTGCGCATCCTGCCCAAGGCGAATGCGCTCCTGTTGTTGCGACGCGAGGAGCTGGTGGCGGCGAAGGACCGCGTGTCCGCGCAGCCCTCGCCGTGAAGCCTGCTCGCGAGGGGCGACGCGCTCAAGGGCAGCCGGAGCTGACCTCGAGCGCGTCGTAAGCCATCCAGCCGTTGCGGCGGGTGCCGGTGGCGGCGATGACGTAGCCATAGATGAACTTCATGGTGCCGGACTGCTGGCGGTAGCGCCCCGCGCTGTCCTTCACCCAGAGCGGGATGTCGATGGAGGGCGCGCCCGAGTTCGTCGGCACGTCCAGGCGCTGGAACTTCGTGCCCGCGGGGAAGTGGTCCACCGCGACGCCGCCCAGGCCGAAGCCCGGCACGTTGAAGGTGAGGTTCGCCGAGCGCAGGCCGTTGGCGCGCACGAGCGGCAGGTAGTCGCCCGCGCGCTCGTTGGCCGACGTCGTGTCATAGACGACCTTCTTCACCTCGAGGGCGGGGTCATGCGAGTTACGCACGGCGTAGCACGCCATCTTGCTCAGGCCGGAGCCCAGCGCGGAGACATGGCCGACCTTCTCCTCGAAGGACGTGCGTCCCAGGATGGCGGACATGGGCAGCCAGCCGGAGCTGGAGTTGGACGTCGACGTCGCGAACGCATGCAGCTCTCCGGCGAACGTGCGCGTCTGGCCGAAGTTGAAGAGGGAGCGCGTCCGCGTAGACGTGCCCACCACCGTGCCGTTGCCATCGCGAATGGGCACGCCGGTGGTGATGCCCCAGGTGTCATCGTCGTCCGGGTCGTTGGTCTGCACGCGGTTGCCGCCGGAAGGGCGCAGCTTGCAGTTGTAAGGGCTCTCCTCGCACACCGTCCCATTCACGCCGGAGAAGGCCGCCTGCCGCGTGGTGGCCACGGCATCCTCCGTGACCGCGTCACCCTCGAAGGCCTCGCCGCCACAGGCGACGGAGGCCAGCACGACCGTGCACAACACTGGCTTTGGGATGTTCATGGTAAAAATGGAAAACTGATTTTGCTTGATTTGTCAAATGGCGCATGGGTGCCATTGCCAGCTGGGCGTCATTGGTGGGGAGGGATTCACGTCTGGTGTCAGGTGCCCTTGCGGTCGCGTTATGCTCCGGACATGTCCAGGGACGCTTGGTGGATCGCGGCGCTGGTGGGGTGGCTGGTGCTGCCTGCGTCAGCGTGGGCTTGCTCGTGTATTTTTCGCGACCAGGGACTCGTCAGCGCGTTGGAGGAGGCCCGGTTTCAGGCCGACTTCATCTATCTGGCGCACGCC
>NZ_JAYESI010000110.1:0-651 GCF_041903675.1 Corallococcus sp. RDP092CA
CCATGCCGCGAATGAGCGATGAACGACTTCGCCCGTTGGTGGAGCGATTCGCACAACTCGTTCGCGAGCACGCCGTCTTCCGAGAAGCCTTCGGACTTATCTGAGTCGGATGAGGGGATGCTTCAGGACGGCATCGCCGTCCTGTTCAAGCCCCTGTGCGAAGGATTCCACCGCGCGCACGCCGCACGTACGTGCCTCGCCCAGCCACTGCTCGGTAACCGTCCGGCCAACGACGTGCGGTGAGGGATTGCCGGCGTAGCAGGGCCCGGCGGACGCTTCCGGGCATGGCGACGCAGGTGGAGAAGCCGGAGTGGACGCGGATTGCAGAAGCGTTCGAGGCGAGCGGGCAGACGCAGCGGGAGTTCGCGTTGGCGCAGGGCGTGCGGCTGAGCACGTTGCAGTCGTGGGTGTACCGACATCGGCGGAGTGCGCCGTCTGGGGCGGAAGCCGTGCGACTGTTGCCGGTGCAGGTGGCGCCGACGCCTGCTTCGATGGAGTCCGTGCTGGAGGTGGTGGCCGCGGGCGGAGCGCGGGTGCGATTCGCCGTGGGCACGGACGTGGCGTACGTGGCCCGGCTCGTCGCGGCGCTGGGGCGGTAGGCCGTGTTCGCCCTGCCTGCGTCGGTGCGCGTGGTGCTGGCGGTGGAGCCGG
>NZ_JAYESI010000111.1:0-633 GCF_041903675.1 Corallococcus sp. RDP092CA
GCCATGCCGCGAATGAGCGATGAACGACTTCGCCCGTTGGTGGAGCGATTCGCACAACTCGTTCGCGAGCACGCCGTCTTCCGAGAAGCCTTCGGACTTATCTGAGTCAGATGAGGGGATGCTTCAGGGGTGAACTCGCTCCCCCAACTACTTCTTGCGCGTGATCACCAGCGCCCGACCAGCCCCACACCCCATCTTCATGGCGTCTGGCGCATCCGGATGAACTCCTCCCCAACTGATTCTTGCGCGTGATCACGATGGCGGTTGGGCCAGCCTGATTGATTCCCTTCTCCACCTCGCCATAGCGAATAGACCTCTGGAGCCCGAACTGCCCCGCAGCCTTCCCGGTCGCAAATGGGTTGCCTTGGGGCCTGCTGGCCGCCCAGGGCTCAGAGAGCGACGGGGATTCGTTATTGGTAGTCGTGAGCACCAACACGCAGGTCATCCCACTGCTGGTCGCCTCGGATAACGATGCCGAGCCCCTTGCCATGGTCGTGGCGGAGCTGGGTCGTGTCCCTATAAGTGTGTAGATGGCGAGGAGGGACGAGCGGGAAAGAGGGAAGCTCCTCGGTGAAACCAACCGAGCCGGTCTCCTCCTGGCAGAGGAGCCGAGGAGTTCCCCGACGTGGACGT
>NZ_JAYESI010000112.1:0-625 GCF_041903675.1 Corallococcus sp. RDP092CA
AGGCGACGTCCGACGCGCTCAAGGCCCTGGCCCAGCGCGAGGGCGCCACGCCCTTCATGGTGCTGCTCGCGGCGTTCCAGGTGCTCCTGTCGCGCTACTCCGCGCAGGAAGACCTCACCGTGGGCTCGCCCATCGCGGGCCGCACCCAGGCGGAGACGGAGGGCCTCATCGGCTTCTTCGTCAACACGCTCGTCCTGCGCGCGCGTCTGGAGCCCCAGTCGTCCTTCCGCGAGCTGCTGGCCCAGGTGCGCGGCACGACGCTCGCGGCCTACGAGCATCAGCACGTCCCCTTCGAGAAGCTGGTGGAGGTCCTCCAGCCCGTGCGGGACACGAGCCGCAGCCCGCTGTTCCAGGTGATGTTCGTCCTCCAGAACGCCCCGGGAGAAGCGCTGCGCGTTCCGGGCCTCACCTTCCGGCCGGTCGTCGCGGAGGGCCACTCCGCCAAGTTCGATCTCACCCTGACGTTGCAGGACTCACCGCAGGGGTTCACCGGCTGGATGGAGTACAGCACCGCCCTCTTCGAGCGCGGCACCATCGAGCGGATGGCCCGCCACCTCCACACCCTGCTGGAGGCCGTGGCCGCCAGGCCCGAGCAGCCCGTGGCCGAGCTGCCCCTCCTCTCCCC
>NZ_JAYESI010000113.1:0-623 GCF_041903675.1 Corallococcus sp. RDP092CA
GGCAAGGTCCTGGTGAAGTGCGTCCCCCTGCCGGAGGGGCCCGCGACGGAGCGCTTCCTCCGGGCTCGCGCGCGGCTGGAGGAGGAGGTGCGGCTGGCGCAGTTCCTCCAGCACCCCAACATCGCCCGCGTCCATGGCCTCTTCGAGATGAAGCACGGCCTGGGCGCCATCCTGGAGCACGTCGAGGGCTTCAGCCTGAACACCCTCCTCGACATCGCCCAACTTCGAGGGCGCTACTTCTCCGAAGCCTTCATCCTCTACGTGGGCGCGGAAGTCGCGGCGGCCCTGGCGCACGCCTCCTCGCGCACGGACGACGCGGGCAACGCCCTGGGCATCGTCAACCGCGACATCAACCCCAGTTGCATCCGCCTGCGGCCCGGCGGCGGCGTGGCGCTGACGGACTTCGGCGTGGCCTTCTCGCTGCTCCAGGGCCGTCCGTCCACGACGATGCCGCGCCCTGTCGGTGACGTCATCTACACCGCCCCCGAAGTGCTGCTGGGAGAGGCGGCGGATGCACGCTCGGACCTCTTCTCGCTGGGGCTGACGCTGCTGGAATTCGCCACGGGACGGCACCTGTACGACCCGGGAGACTTCCACCCGGAGGACGCGCCCTTCCGACGCTC
>NZ_JAYESI010000114.1:0-596 GCF_041903675.1 Corallococcus sp. RDP092CA
ACATGCGCAAGTCGATTGACGGGCTGAGGGCGCTGGTGCGCACGGCCTGGGGCGAGGACGTCTACGCGGGGCACCTCTTCGCCTTCGTCTCGCGCAAAGGCGACCGCATCAAGGTGCTGACGTGGAGTCGGGGTGGCTTCGTGCTGCTGTACAAGCGGCTGGAGACGGGCCGCTTCCGGCTGCCGCCGGTGGACGCGGGTGCGCAGGTGGTGACGCTGGACGCCACGCAGTTGGCGATGCTGCTGGACGGCATCGACGTGGCCCAGGTGAGGCGCCAGCCCGCCTGGACGCCTCCCGGGCGCACGGGCACCTGACGCACCCGGTCCGGGACGCCGAGCGGCGGTGGCGTGTTTGAGGCAGGGTGCCCCGTGAGCTGCCTCAGAATCACTTCTGCCCCTGGCGCGAGGAGGCGGAGGAACTCAAGGAGCGCCTGACGTCGCTGGAGGCGAAGATGGCGACGCTGGAGCGTCACGTCTTCGGCAAGAGGACGGAGAAGCTGCCGACGGTGGCGACGGAGCTGCGCAAGGACGCGGACTCGACGGCGGCCCGGGCCTAGGCCGCGAAAGAGAAGCGGCGCGAGCGGGCCGCCCGCAAGG
>NZ_JAYESI010000115.1:0-571 GCF_041903675.1 Corallococcus sp. RDP092CA
CCCCGCGCGGGTTTCTGGGGCGGCAGCAGTCCGGCCAGCCGCTCCCATTGGGCGTCCGTCAGCTCTCCTCGGCTCATGCCCTTCTAACACCCGGCTGCGCTCGATTTATTTGCGGACACGCCCTAGGTGCAACACGTGGTCGCAGCCCGCAACGACCTCCTCCCATCCTGTGTCCTGCATCGGCCAGGTCCGCGGCGGAGAAGGACATACGGGAGCCTGGTTCCATGCCACCCTCCTTCAACAGGGCGTGCACCTCGCCCTCGCGCTTCAGGCCCCGCACGGTGGTGCGTACCTCAAGGCCCGCGGCCAGGAGCTGAACAATGCAATGTCCACCGATGAAGCCAGCTCCGCCAGTGACCAGGACCATGCTCATCGCCGCCTCGTCGGCGTGTTCATGCGCGGCAGGCTGTCCGCGAGGCAGTCGAAGGAGAACTGCTGGATTCGCGGTAACCGTTCACCGGTTGGTGCCTGCTTGAAGGGGCTGCCGGGCAGCGTACGGTGGGCGGGGCGGCGCTCGACGGTGTTGGCTGTGACGTGACACACCGCGACTCATGGCGGAACTCGACCCCCG
>NZ_JAYESI010000116.1:0-560 GCF_041903675.1 Corallococcus sp. RDP092CA
CCCGCAGCGCCTTCGCCAACTCTCTCGGCAGGGCTTCTCCGCCCGTCAGCGCCTTCACGCCCGGGCCCTTCCACCCCGCCTCCACCAGCAGCCGCCACGTGCTCGGCGTCGCTTGCAGCACCGTCGCCCGGCTTGCCTCCAGCAACTCTCCCAGCCGCTTGCCGTCCACCGCCGTCTCTCGCGGCGCCACCACCACCTTCCCTCCCACCGACAGCGGCAGCAGCAACTCCAGCACTGCGATGTCGAACGACAGCGTCGTCACCGCTACCAGCACGTCGCTTGCCTTCAACCCAGGAGCCTGTGCCATCGCCGAGAGGAAGCGCGCCACCGCCCCGTGCGGCACCTGCACTCCCTTCGGTCGCCCCGTCGTCCCTGACGTGTAGATGACGTACGCCACCGACTCCGCTTCCACCTTCACTTCTGGTGGCGTCGTGTCTTCGCTTCCGAGGACGTCCGCGTCTCCGTCCAGCGACACGACCTTCGTCGTCGCCGTCTCCAGCCCCTCCCTCAGCGACTGCTGCGTCACCAGCACCGCCATCCCGCTGTCTTCCCTCATGTAC
>NZ_JAYESI010000117.1:0-542 GCF_041903675.1 Corallococcus sp. RDP092CA
TCGAAGCCTTGCAGCCTGTACGCGACCTGAGCCGCAGCCCGCTCTTCCAGGCCATGTTCGTCCTGCAGAACACGCCCACCGAGGCGCTGCGCCTGCCGGGCATCTCCTTCCAGTCCCTCCCGCTGGAGGCGCACTTCGCCAAGTTCGATCTCTCCCTGGGCCTGCGTGAGGGTCCGGATGGCTTCGCGGGGGCGTTCGACTACGCGACGGACCTCTTCGATGCCGCCACCATCCAGCGCATGGCCGCTCACTTCAGCGTGCTGCTGGAGGCCATCGCGATGCAGCCCGACACCCGGCTGGGCGACCTGCCGCTGCTCACCGACGCCGAGCGCCATCAACTGCTCGTCGAGTGGAATCCGCCTGCCTCGCAGGAGCCGCGTGCATCCAGCATCCCCGCGATGGTGGAGGCCCAGGCGCACCGCACGCCGGACGCCGTCGCCGTCATCACCCCCGAGCGGCAGCTGACGTACCGGGAGCTGGACGCGAAGGCCAACCAACTGGCCCACCGTCTGCGCGGCCTCGGCGTCGGGCCCGAAGTCCGC
>NZ_JAYESI010000118.1:0-527 GCF_041903675.1 Corallococcus sp. RDP092CA
GGATGGGGGACGAAGCGCTCGGCGGTGAGGTCCGGACGGTGGAGGTAGCCCCAGGCGAGGCCGAGCCCCCCGACGTACAGCTCACCGGCGACGCCGACGGGGACTGGGTGAAGGGAGGAGTCGAGGACGTAGGCGGAGGAGTTGGAGAGGGGGCGGCCGATGGGGATGGGGCCGTCCACGAGGGAGTCGTGGCGAAGGGGGAAGGTGGAGGAGAAGGTGGTGTTCTCGGTGGGGCCGTAGCCGTTGATGAAGGAGGAGGAGGGGGAGAGGCGGGAGAGGTGCTGGCGGACGCGGGAGGCGGGCAGGACGTCGCCGCCGGCGAGGAGTTGAGGAACGGAGGCGAGTGAGTCGGGGTGGTGAAGGGCCATCTGCTCGAAGAGAGCAGCGGTGAGCCAGAGAGACGTCACGCGGTGGTGACGGAGGAGGGAGGCGAGCTCCTCCAGGGAGAGGGAGTGGGGAGGAGCGAGGACGAGCTTCGAGCCGTGGAGGAGTGCGCCCCAGATTTCGAGGGTGGAGGCGTCGAAGGC
>NZ_JAYESI010000119.1:0-526 GCF_041903675.1 Corallococcus sp. RDP092CA
GCTCTTCGGAGCGGAGCGACGACATACACGGAAGCGGATGTGGAGCGGGACGCAGAGGTTTCAACCCACGCTCCGCTCCGAAGAGCGGAGCGACCGCCGGCGACTGGCCTGGCTGCGTGGTGATGGTGTTTCAACCCACGCTCCGCTCCGAAGAGCGGAGCGACGGGGCTGTCGCGAGTCCTGAGCGACGTGCCGGTGTTTCAACCCACGCTCCGCTCCGAAGAGCGGAGCGACTCTAACGCTTCGCGCTCCTCGTGCATGCTCTTCACGTTTCAACCCACGCTCCGCTCCGAAGAGCGGAGCGACTTGGGGGATTGGCTGTTAGAGTCCTCGTTGCGTTAGTTTCAACCCACGCTCCGCTCCGAAGAGCGGAGCGACGCACCGAGATGCGCGTGGACTTCGGATCCTCTGGGTTTCAACCCACGCTCCGCTCCGAAGAGCGGAGCGACTCCTCCCTTGTCATTGCCTGTCGGATCACCTGCTCTTGTTTCAACCCACGCTCCGCTCCGAAGAGCGGAGCGACTTG